>JBBABK010000266.1:0-3275 GCA_041657685.1 Phycisphaerae bacterium
CGCCGACGCTTCCTGCTCCACCGTAATAATCGGAACACCGCGCTTGAATATACCCGCCTTCTCAGCTGCTATTAAAGCCAGATTATTACCGAGCTGCCCCTGATGGTCGATGCTCAAATTCGTAATGCCCACCACCTGCGGCAGAATAACGTTCGTACTGTCAAGTCGTCCTCCAAGGCCCGTCTCCACTACGGCTATATCAACCTTCTCATCGGCAAAGTGCATAAACGCAAGCGCGGTCATAATCTCGAAAAAGCTGGGCGATTCCGTTTTCGAAAGTTTCTCAACCGGGCTGTAAATGCGATTCATCAGCTTGAGCATATGGCTCCTGGTTATCATCTTCGAATCGATTACTATCCGCTCATGCAAATCCATCACGTGCGGCGACGTGTACAGCCCCACGCGGTAATTGTTCGATTCGAGCATCTTGGCCAGCATCGTAGCCGTCGAGCCTTTGCCCTTGGTTCCCGCGATATGCACCGTTTTGAGCTTTTTATGAGGATTGCCAAGCAGCCGTAGCAGCTTTTCCATCCTCGAAAGATTGAAGGTAGTGTTGTTGTAGCGTACCCGTTTTTCCTTTTCGTAATCGGTCTGCGCATACAGATATTTCATCGCGTCGTCATAAGTTCGAAACGCTTTTTTACTGCTTACACGTGCAGTTTTAGGGCTTTTCTTTGCCGTTCGTTTACTTACACTTTTCACTGTCTTTGCCATAAGCGCCGCATTGTAACAAAACCAACCCCCTAAGTCAATTGAACGTCCCCCAAGACCCTCTTGGTCGCCTCCAAAACCCGCCTTTAACCACATATAACCTTGTTATCAATGTACTTACGCCGAAAAAAGAAAATTTGTTCAAACCTTGAGAAAATTATTTCAAGATAAGTTTTGGTAAACTCAAGATAAGTTAATCTTATTAAGTTTTGCCGCATTCCAGTCTAAAAACGACGGAATTATTGATACAAACAGAATATTCCTACCTATAGCGAAATACTATAGATTGATTATTTAAATCGGTGTGTCATATTCTTTTCGCTTGAACTTGTTCAAAATTCTCGCTATTTTTCCCTGATGCGGAATTCACCAAATATAGAAAAATGGCTGCGCCTTATCCGCTCCGACGGCGTCGGCCCGGTCACTTTTGCCAAACTCCTTGCGCATTTTGGCTCTGTTGACAGGGCATTATCAGCCACCCTTTCAGAATTAGTCCGCGTTAATGATATTGGCGAAAAAACTGCCCGCAGCATCATCGCCACACGTGAAAAATTCGACGCCGAAGCGGAATTAGCCCTCGCGGAAAAGCTCGGCATATGGCTGGTGCACCTTCAGGACGACCACTATCCGACACTGTTGCGACGAATCACCGACCCGCCGCCGGTGCTTTACGTCAAAGGCACACTCGAAAACGCTGACAATCTCGCAGTCGCAATCGTCGGCTCTCGCCGATGCAGCACATACGGCAGTGAACAGTCTTCTCGGCTTGCCCACATCCTCGCTGCGACCGGCTTTACTATAATCTCCGGTTTAGCTCGCGGAATTGACACCGCCGCTCACCACGGCGCACTGTCGGCAGGGGGACGAACCATCGCCGTTCAGGGCTGCGGCCTGGCAAAAATCTTCCCGCCCGAAAATGAAAAGCTTGCCGACGCAATCTCGCAATCCGGTGCTATAGTAAGTGAGCTGCCTCTCAATTACGACCCGCTCGCGGAAAACTTTCCCCCGCGTAACAGGCTTGTCGCTGGATTAGCCCTCGGCACAATCGTAATAGAAGCCGCCCCACGCAGCGGCGCACTAATTACCGCCTCCGCCTCACTCGATTACAATCGCGAAGTGATGGCCGTCCCCGGCAAAGTCGATTCCCCTTTGAGCAAAGGCACGCATCAGCTTCTAAAACAGGGTGCCCGACTCGTTGAAAATGCAGAAGATGTAATCGAAACGCTTGGCTACATCGGAGCGCAGATAAAAGACCACGCCGCCGCAACAGGCGAACAGATTGAGCAGGGCTTAAAATCCAAAACTGCCGATGTAGTCGGCACGCTTGTTCTATCAGTTGACGAAAAAAAGATTTTGAATTCTCTGGATTCCGACCCGCTTCATCTCGATGATATCATCACAGCTTCTGATTTACCTGCCGGTACAGCCCATTCGACTCTTGTTTGTTTACAGTTGAAAGGTTTGGTCAAAAGCCTGCCCGGCAGCTTCTTTCAAAAAAAATAGATGTTGATTTATTCGATACTGCATTTATCATTTCGTTAGAAAGGTATTAAAGGGATCTTCGGGAGCGAACAGATGGGACACGTTACAAATTTCTTGATTAATGCTAACGCTTTTATTGTTGCGGTCTGCCAGTTTCTGGCGATTGTCGTTATTTCCATCGGTATAATAAAGGCCCTTAAAATATATCTCGCTGATGTGCTTACTCCGGGGCGCTCCACGGCGGCTATAAGGCAGAGCCGGCTGGAGCTTGGCCATTCGTTTTCGCTTGCGCTTGGTTTTTTAATCGGCGCGAGCATTTTAAAAACCACTCTCGCTCCAACCTGGTCCGACATCGGCCAGCTCGCCGCTATTATCGCGATTCGCACCATTTTGAATTATTTCCTGCTGCACGATATTGCCGTTGAAACCGAATCTGTCGCCAAATCGCCGCACTTTTTCGCAAACCTGTTCCATCACTCCGGGAAATCCGCTCCCCAAACCCCTGCAACGCAAAACAAAACGCCGGACGATGAACAAAACGCTGCCGCGAAATAGATGCTCTTATTTGGTTTTAATAATATGCAAAAGTGGCAATAAACCGGGTGTCCAATTTGCAGGAAAATGCGTTATTTCGCTTAAAATCCCTATTTTTATTGGAAATTTGCTTTTTTGACAAATCGCACTATATAATACCATAGTGTAAGGAATTTGACTTAGTTCCCTATTGGACGTCCATGGCCCTGATATTCGACCAGGCTGCTATCAGCCGGGTACAACAATCTTGCGACATCGTCGAAGTGGTCGGCGAACATCTCACCCTTGTAAAAAAGGGCAGGGAAATGGTTGGTCTTTGCCCGTTCCACGAAGACCATCGGCCGAGCTTCAACGTTAATCCCGCCAAGCAGATTTTTAAATGCTTCGCCTGCGGCGCCGGCGGCGACGTATTCAAATTCCTGCAGATGCGCGAAAACCTTACGTTCCCACAGGCCGTCGAGCGTCTTGCCCAGCGCGCAGGCATCGAACTCAAACCCGCAAGGTCAACGCCTGACAAAACAAGAGGAAACGAACTAAATCCCAACGAA
>JBBABK010000267.1:0-648 GCA_041657685.1 Phycisphaerae bacterium
ACACGCAATATAAACAAACTGCGCAAACAAGGCTGGAAAGTCCTTGTAGTCTGGGAATGCCAAATCAAAAACACTGCCCGCCTAACCCAAAAACTCCAAAAATTCCTGTCTTAACTTCGCGTTTTCCGCGGTGAAATAGATTATCTTGTTCATCCTGTTATCCGGTCAAAAAGACAGTGTAAATCCGTGTCTAAAAAATATCAGTGTTTATTCGTGTTAATTCGTGGTTAATTCTAATCTGTGATATCTGCGCAATCTGTGGCTAAATATGATTTTTCCCGCCAAAAACCACACTTTTTGCTTTACAACCGGTCAAATTTTGATAAAATACTGATGTTGTTTGACAACATGTTAATATACCTGTCCCGGCGTAGTCCCGAGTCGTTTTCGGGACGAAGACGGAGGCAACTCAAATTTATCCGCCATAGCTTTTTATCCTTCGTAGCTTTAGCGAAGAAGGATGGCGACGGCGGAAAGGAGAATAATCAAAAATAATGCTCCCGCCCATTCCACAACCAATTAACTCTGTTAATTGTCCCGATGTCGTTTATCGGGATCCGGTGTCAGTCAGTGTTCCAGTCAGTGAAAGTCAGTGTATTTTATGCAAAACGAACCCAATTTCAGGTATGCCGAAAAGTGCTCTAACTC
>JBBABK010000267.1:658-3248 GCA_041657685.1 Phycisphaerae bacterium
CACTAACCACGATTCACGAACCACTATCCACGGTCAAAAACAAACCCAATTCAAAGCCAATTCAAACCCAATCAAACCCAATTTCAGCTCAAAAACAAAGCTCCAAACCCAAAAACAAACCCAAATCAAACCCAAAATTGGCTCAGAAATCTTATTTGAAAATATCTTTGAGTTTATCGACGTCGATTTTTCCGTCTTTGATTGTTCCTTCTATGATATTGCCGATGTTCTGCTGGACAAGGCCGCTGAAATCCAGTTCAGGACTGTCGTACGTTCCGGTGAACGGGACGCGGATTCGGCCGGGCGTGTCTTCCTGGCCGACGGTGATTGTTTTGCCGGTGGTGTAGGGCGTGACAATCAGCGAGCCTTTGATGCTTTTATTTATCAGGTTTATTCGGCCGACGGAATTGAAGGGTGTATTGCCTGCGTTCAACTGCATATTGTCGTAACGCACCAATCCGTCTTTTGCGATGATTTGCGTCGGCAGAAGCTCCATTTTGTCGTACTGTCCCTGCTTGCCGAAGTATTTCTGGATTGCGTCGAAGACTTCCGACTGGAGAGTCATATCCCTAATCGAGAACGTGCCGTCAACGGTAAGGTCTTTTTTGTCGGCGTTGCGGACGGGTATTTCCATTGTCCGGCAGTCGAAGGACGCCAGGCCGCTGATTTTCTGAGTGTCACTTAGTATCGGGAATATGTATTGGAGCAATTTGAGAGTAATCTCCTTATCGACTTTTATGTTCTGCAGGACCTGCATCGGCTCGGAGAGCGTGAGCAGGACTTTTTCATCGTTGAAATTTGCGTTTCCGCCGAAACGGAACGTTCCTTCATTGACCGTGGCGGAGAAATTCGGGATTTCCATTTGGCCTTTATCGAACTGAACGGCAAGCTGCGAGGGATTGGAGGCCTTAAAGCCGAGGTATTCGGCCCTGTCGAAAGTAACTTTGATTGGCTTTGTAGTCATATTGGCAAGGAGTTTGTCGGGCTGGTCAGCGGGGTAGGTAGTTGACAGTTCGATGTTGGTGTTGTTTTGGCCCTCGATTAGCAAGTGGTCCGACATAAATGCAGAAAGCATTGTGGTGACAAATTTCCAGTCGTAACTGAGGTCGGCTTTTGCCAAGAGTGTTCTTTGCTGCCGGGTTTGTTCGGAACTGAAATTTCCTTTTAGCTTTATATCGGGACTCGAAACATCGAAGGTCGCAGCTGTTTGTTCGGGTGCGGCGGTGACATCGAATGAAGCGGTTACAAGTCCGAGTGACACCGGCTGTGTATCGGGCGTGCTGTATGTAAAGTTTTCGATACGGGTAGTTCTGGATGATAATTTTGCAGTCTGGTTTTGTTTCGATATATTCAGATTAGTCGTCGCTATGCCTGACATATTGAGTTTTTCAGGATAGGCGGAGCTGAGCATCGCGAAGGGCCTGATTTTGGCGAGGTCGATTTGAGCGGAGATTGGCAGCGACATAGGTTTGGAATCGTCTTTTGCGGGCAGGTAGCCGTCGGCTATATTAAAATTGCCGAGGTCGGCGGTTCCGTCGAGGTTGTTGATTGCGATGCCGCTCGTTTCGCGGTTGATGTCGAGGTTCATCGCGATTTGTGCCTGCGGCTCGGAGGCGGTTTGACCTTGCGGGGTAGTCAGGCTGAGGTTTTGAATTGTCGAATCGCCGGTGATATTAATTGTTTTATCCGAAGCGGCGATTTTTCCTGCGCTCGTGACAGTCCCCTTGGTTTTATAACCGCCGAGGTTTATGAACGAGCCAAGCTCGTTCTGCATTTTTTGCAGGTTGGCATCGAGCTGATAATCAAGCTGTTCACTTGTGCCGGAAAGATTAATACTGGCGAAGGAGGACGTGGCCTGTAGTGTTTCGAAATTCACAGTCGATTGATCAGAGTTGATGAGGGCTTGTGCGGTGATTGGTTCTGACAGTGCGACTCGCTGCTGGTCGACGGTGCCGGCGAGATTGGAAATCTGGAAATCTGCTTGTATTTGTGCCTGGTTGGCCTGTGAGGTGCGGGTGATTTTGCCGGTGAGTTGGCCGGAAGTTATTTCTGTGCCGGGTTCGAGATTGAGCGTGTTGGGCATCTGGTTTGCGACGGCGGGCAGGTCAACATCGACGGATGCGTCGAGACCGTAGTCGGCGTTGGGCTGGAGAAATTGCGAGAGCGATTTGATATCGGTCGGAACTTTGCCTTGCGCATTAAGTTGTGCCCAATCGGTTAGCAGGGTGAGTTTATCTATATTGAACAAATCATTTTGCTGGGCCATTTGCACGTCGAGATTCAGCGTTGAAGTTCTGAACCTGTCGCCTTTGAGGGCCGGGCCGCCGACGTTAATATTCGAGCCGGTGGCGGTGCCGGTGAGGTTTTGCAGTTTGGAATTTTCGAAACTGGTTTGAATATCGGCTGATAATGTACCTTGTGAATCAAGCTGAATATCGGCCAGGTCGAACAGCGGAGCTAACTTGCTGAGCTGCAGCTCATTGACTTCGACGGTCAGGCTGCCGGTAACTTTTTTGGGATTGATTTGTCCCTGCAGATTCAGCGGAGTTGACGTGCCGGCGTCATCGGCGAAACGCATATCTGCTGCGAA
>JBBABK010000268.1:0-3218 GCA_041657685.1 Phycisphaerae bacterium
ATAAACATTAAGCCTCAGCTTCGGACCCATAATCGGAAAATCATAGCTGCCGAAAAGCGACCATTGTTCTGTAAATTCACTGTCCCACGGTGCCTGATAAATAATTGCGAATATATCATCCATCCCCAGCAGGTTGGTATTAATCATACCTATTCTCGGAGTCCATTGTCTGTCGCGTGTACCGGAATTATCCACCTGGATAAACCAGTGCCACGGACTGACTTCAAACACATCATAATCGACCGCCAGAGTGTTGGGCTTGGCGCCCTGAGAAACAGTGGCCGAAACGAACCTGTCCGGATTCTCATTTAACAGATTAACAAAATCACTGACTTCTTTTTCGTTGGCTACCTTGCCGGGCCGTACCGGCGACCATTTTTCAATAAACGAATGCCGCAAATACCCTTCCTCTTTCAGGTTCTGCTCGACGTCATAGCTTCTCACCGAAACCCCGCTAACCGTCGATTCGAGAACCTCAACTACCAGCACGTTTTCTTTGAGCTGATTTGCTCCGACCATTGTGTCTTTAGGAACATACACATAAATGCCCGCGTAATTACGCTCCCGGTACAGCGACAAAACATAAGCTGTAAAACCCTGTATCGTCCGTGCGCTTACCTGCACTTGCTCACCGGGATATACTATCGCTTCATTAATTGCTCTAAAGTCATACAAATTCTCAGGAGCGGTTTTGCCGACCGGCTCGCCTGTCGAACTCCAAATCATCGGCATATTTTCGATTATCTCGGATGTGCTGATTAAAGTATTGCCGGTAAACCGAACGTCGGTGATAGTTAATTTCGCCGTGTTATCCTCAGGAAGATTGGCCTCTTCGACCTTCGCCAGTGCCGATGCACGTCTCTCTCTTGCCTGCTCCTGCCAGGCTCGCGCTTCTTCGCGCTTAACCCGCTCCGCTTCTTCCTTTATATCTTCCAGCAGCTCCTCCTGCTCTATCTTACTCGTAGCTGCCGTGTTATCCGCCGAAGTTATAATCTCGTCATCACTATCAGCGCCGATTACCTTAGCCGCACAAATTAAAACCGCAACAGCGAATAAAATACAAACCAATAAAGTCCTGGCTTTACCGCTCATTCGTTCTCTCCTTCAGATAAACACCACGGCCGGCAGTTCGCGGCCTAATCTGTTTTAAAACTTCCCTGAATTGCATCTCTGCCTTCTCTTCCTTTTTGTGCTTTAAAAAGCACATTTTTTCAGAACCTCAAGCGAGGATACTTACTAAAGCAGTATACCTTTTTAGGTATGTTTTTGTCAATCAATTCTTGCCTAAATTGCCCTTCTTTTCTATTTTAACAGGAACATCCGATAATATGTTTATCCTTTGCATAAGAACACCAACTCGGCCGAAATGGCGTATGTAATCTAACTTGCCGGAATCAACGATTGTAAAAATGGTGAAATACATTTTCGCTGTGCATTAGTCGCATCTCTGCAAAATAAAAAAACCTAAATAAATATACTCAGCCAAACACATACTTATAAATCATCCATCAAAACAGTCAATGTATAATATTCTGCAGGAATTTCTATGTGTAAGCCCATTTTTCGAACATCTTTTTACTAATTGTAAAATGCCAACGCCTGTTTATAATAACCCCGTTCATTATTTACCTTTGTTATGGTTGTAAAATTTGAATTCGGCTTCATCAAAACTGCTCGCGCTGACCGGTATACAAAAACTCATCGGCAAAAGAATGCTCGCGTCAAAAAAGACCAAAGCCTGCTTCTACATCAAAATCAAAGCCGATATAACTGAGCTGATTGACGCAAGACCCCGCCTTAAAAAATCAACAGGCATTAAAATCACTACCAACGCTTTTTACATCCGCGCTCTGGCAATCGCGGCACAGCGATATCCGCTGGTGCTCGGCCGAATACAAAATGACGAAATTCACATCCCGGATTCTGTAAACGTCGGCTTTGCGGTCAGCGCCCCGCAGGGCCTTGTCGTACCGGTAATGAAAAACACTCACAAAATGTCACTGGCCGACATCGCCAAATCTGAAAAACTGCTCACCGATAAAGCCCGTGCAAACCAATTGATTCTCGACGAATTAACCGACGAAACAATCGCACTTAGCAATCTCGGCGCTTACGGCATCGATTCATTCATCGGCATCGTCCCGCCGCCGGCCAGCGTAATTATCTCGGTCGGAAACACCCTGCACCAGGCCGTTGTCCGCGACGGTCAAATATGCGAACGAAAAATGGCCGCCCTCTCACTGGCCGCCGACCACGCAGTTACCACCTCCGATTACGCTGCTGGGTTCCTGCGATATGTAAAGGACCTGCTCGAAGACCCCTCCGCAATCATCGGCTCGAACGAAAACCCGTGATTAGCTAACGCCCAGTTTCAGCCTGAGTTCTTCCAGATTCGCCACGTCCTGCCTGTTATACAGCAGTAGTTTATCGAGCGCATCGAGGTCGTTATCGTTACAATACCGCCACCACAGCCGCACCGCCATAAACCCGTCGATTTCCGCATGCTCCCTTTTAATCCCCAGCCGTCGCTCGACCGCTTTAAGTCCGCCTTTGAGATTCCGCTTCCAGCAGTCGTACATCAAATCCTTATGCTCGACCATTTTCCTGATATCCACGTTCAGCCTGCGTTTTATAAAAGGCAAATCGAACCTGCTGCCGTTAAATGAATAAATCCGCTCCACCCCCTCCAGCACCTCGGTCAGCCGACTCTCGCAAATATCATCCCCCACAATCTGAACAATGGAAATTTTTCCGCCTCGCTGTACGCCGATACCAACAACCGTTATATCACAGTAATTGCTGCTCCACCCCGACGTCTCGATATCGATATACGCCCGCTTCATTAACCCTGCTGTGATACATCATCTGAAACTTTTTCTTCGCTCGGCTGACTCTGTGGAATCTCCGCAATCTCGGCAATCGGCTTATCTTCCTTCTTTCCGCCGAGGTGTGATTCGAGCTGCTCATCCATCGCCGCCGCAACGTCTCGCTCCTGCTGTTCGAACTGCGGCACTTCCACCCTGTTATAAAACCCCTCCTCATCCAGCAGGAACTCCGCCACTTTCTGATAATCCTCCGCACCGTGGCACGTCGGGGCGTATTCGAAAATCGTCTGACCATAGCTCGGCGCCTCGGCCAGTTTGATATTTCTTCGAATCGCGACCGGCAGAATCCTCGCCTCGGACCACGCACAATTCGTCCCGCGGGCCTGCTCCAGA
>JBBABK010000269.1:0-3197 GCA_041657685.1 Phycisphaerae bacterium
CCCTCGACCTCTTCGATTTTTCCCTGCTCTGCCGCCTCTTTCAGTTCATCAAGACTGCCCACACCGAGTTTTTTCTGAAGGACCGCAATCCGCTTTGCACCAAGGCCCGCTACCCGCATCAGCTCGACAATCCCCGCCGGCATCTCTTTTTTCAATTCTTCCAGCAGGGGCATCTCGCGATTTTTTACGAAATATTCGATTTTGCCCGCCAGGTCTTTGCCGATTCCCTCGTATTTCGTCAAATCCGCTTTTTTCGCGACAAGGTCCGCTGCATTTTGCGGCAGGCTCCCGATAGTCCTGGCCGCGTTACGGTATGCACGTATACGGAACTGGTTCTCGCCTTTTATCTCCAGCAGGTCGGCAAGCTGATTGAACGCCTCGGCAATATCGTGATTATGAACAGGCATACCTGTTTATTCTACCAGCTTTTCTAATCGTTTTAAAATGACTTTTCATAAGTTTTCCGACCGGCCTTCAATTCCGCCAAGGCCGTGACAAAATTAGGCATTTGGATTGGTTAAATTAAGGAGCTTACTCATTGTTGCATTTTAAGGGCGGGTTTACTATTGCTAAAGAATTGGCAAGAACCGGGTGACAAAATGATTAAAAATGAAATGATAATATCGAACTTCTACAAAGCACCCTCCGCCAAGCTGGAAGGTTCGGCCCCACTCACCGTGGGGCTGAACCTGCCGAATAAAAACCCCAAATCGGCCGGCAGCTCGAAGAGGTTATGAACCTTTCAACCCTGGATTTTTACGGAGGCAAAAACAATGGAACAAAATAGTAAACCGACACCCTGGTATGTACTGAATTGTCCGGAAGCAGGCGGCACGTTAAGAGATTTTTACACGGCCTGTAATCAAAAAGGCGTCCTTAATAAAAAAACAAAAGAACTTCTTATGCTTTCTTTGGCCTGCGCTTTTAGGTGCCGGCATTGCACCGAGGAACACATTCAAAAAGCACTGGAAGCCGGTGTTTCACGTGAAGAAATTACCGAAGCTTTGCTAATTACCGCTATGGAAGGAGCAGGAACTCAGTTGGCCTGGGCGAAAGAAATTTTCATTAAATATCTTGGCACTGTGAAACAATAATAATAGAATGTTTTTTTTAAATTTTTAAAGGCTTATAAAAATGGCACTCGAATACCACGAGCCAAGAGAACTGCTACCGGAAGATGTGATTAAACAGCACAGGGCGATTTCGAGCCTGATTGAAGAGCTTGAAGCAATCACCTGGTACAACCAGAGAGCGGCTGCGGAAAAGGAGCCGGCACTGAAGAAAATCGTCGAGCACAACCGCGACGAGGAAATCGAGCACGCCTGTATGCTTTTCGAATGGCTGCGGCGAAACTTCCCACGCTTTGATGAAAATATGAAAACGTATCTTTTCAGTGAAGGTGATATCACTGAACTGGAAGACCAGCAGGATTCGGGGTCAAAAAAAGACAACAGTCTGGGGATTGGAAAAAATAAAGGGATATAACAATGTCAGACATACTAAAACGTAAATTTGCGCCGATAACAGAACAAGCGTGGAAAATAATCGATGACGAAGCCGGCAGGGTAATCAACAGAAATCTATGCGGCAGAAAACTGGTGGATTTCAGCGGTCCGTACGGCTGGGATTTCTCCGCGTTGAGCCTCGGCAGGCTCGAGCTTGCCGAAGAAAAAGAACAGTTCGGCATCAAGTGGGGAATCAGGCAGACTTTGCCCGTCGTGGAAGTCAGGATTCCTTTCGTTCTCGAAAAGATGGAAATCGACAGTGTAAATCGTGGCTGCAAAGACCCGGACATCGGCTCATTACAGCACGCGGCAGAACAAATCGCGCGATTCGAAGATAAAGCCATTTTCTACGGCTTCGAGGGTGGACAGATTAAAGGATTACTTGATACTGCTGCCCAGGAACCCGTTCAGCTTCCGGCAGACCCGGAAAAATATCCCAAAGCAATCGCGACGGCGCTCAAGCAAATTACAATGATTGGAATTACCGGACCGTTCTCTCTGGCGCTCGGACCCGATGAATATTTCTCACTCTGGCAGATAGACGGCAAAGGATATCCGCCCAGAAAAAGCATCGAAGAGATGCTCGGAGGCGAAATTATGCTCAGCCCGGCTATTGTCGGCGGACTGCTGCTCAGCGTCAGGGGCGGCGATTTCGAACTGGCCGTCGGACAGGATTTTTCCATCGGCTACAACAGTCAGGACAAAGATTCGGTAGAGCTGTTCATTACGGAATCGTTCACTTTCAGAACGATTGAAGCCGCCGCGGCCGTGCCGCTGTCACGAAAACAGTCATAAACTGACGTCCGCGATTACCGGGCGGTGGTCCGATGCTATCCTGGAAAGATAATCGTCGGCGACAAACGCGTTGGTGACTTTCATATCCCGGCTCACAAAAATATGGTCGAGACAAAAATGAGGATGCCGGCCCGGCCAGGTGCGCTTGAGTCGGTCGGTAAAAAACTCCCGGCTGTTTTCAAATCTTTCATTCAACAGTCTACATGTCCGCCACGACGGCAACGCGTTAAAATCGCCGCACAGTACAGTATGAGTCTGACACTGTTTGCTGCCGAGAAGCTCTCCGTCGAGAAGCTCTCTTATATGATGCAAACGCTCCCTGCCGAAAAGACCTAAATGCGTATTGAGCAGCTGCACCGAAACGCCGTCCAGTTCGATGCGAACCCAAATGGCACCCCGCTGTTCCAGTTTTTTCCTGTCTGGAAGTTTTGATAAAGGGTGATTCTTTACCAACTCTATCTTCCTCGTGCTCAATATCGCGTCGCCGAACTTTTCCTGCTCGACCAGCACCAACGGATGAAAAAAGTGGTCCATATTGAGCTGCTTCGCGATTAACTCGGCCTGGTCAATTCCGCCCGTCCGCATCCGCTCCACGTCAAGCTCCTGAAGTGCGATAACATCAGGCTCATACAGCTCAATCACTTTCGCAATACGCTGCGGCAGGACAAATCCGTCCGTTCCGCGACAGCTATGCACGTTATATGTCATAATGCGAAGGGTCTTTTGTGAAGCCGCAGCGGCCGTGACAATCTTTTTCCCAGAAGACTCGATTACTTCAAGCGCTGCGTTACGAATATCCGTCGGGCGAAGGTGCGTATCTTTTTTATCCCTTAATATCCGGTTCGGCAAAAACGCAAATCCCCGGCATTCCTGCTCCGCCATTCCGCCGTGAGACCC
>JBBABK010000270.1:0-3184 GCA_041657685.1 Phycisphaerae bacterium
TTCGTGGAACATCTTATACGTTTGACCAATGCTCTCGGCTGTTTCACCTTCGAGGACTTTTAACAAAAGCGATAATTTCGTTACCTCGACGGCCTGCGAATCGATATCAACGCCGAAAATATTATCGAGCAGGATGCGTTTTTTCTCCGCTATCGTAAGGAACCATAATCCGCCCCGTCCCTGGTAAATCTTTTTCGTATGTTTTTCAGGGTTGTTTGCGACATACCAGTCGCGGTGATAATCCAGGAGAAACGTATAAGCCCCTATCAGAAACGAGCCTGAGCCGCAGGCGGGGTCGAGGATTTTGATTTTGGATATTTGATTCGGCGTTTTGCCATCGCACAATTTGCCGACGGTATTTTTTACGATGTAATTTACTATATAAGAAGGCGTATAATAAACGCCGCCGGCCTTCTTTACTTCCGGCTTATCTATAACCTCCGCACGGTGCGCTTTTGTTAATTCAATGACCTTGCCTAAAAATTGTTCGTAAACATTGCCTAAGACCTCGGCCGGCAGGACGGAAAATTCATAAGGGCACTGCGGATAATAAAGGCTCTTAAGAATCAATCTCAACTGGGCGTCATCGATAATTATATTCGGCGTCAATTCATCCGGCGGCTCGTTTCTGCCTTTTTCCTTTTCGAAATGAAACAGGCCGGAGTTGTATTTCGCGTCCGCCCGTCTGAATACGCCGCAAAGCCGCTGGTAAACTTCACTGCCGTTAGCAACCGCAAGTAGTGAATCTTTTTCTATTCCCCGGTCTTCGCACATTCGCAAAAATATAATCCGGTCAATCGTTCGCTGCACCGCGAAGTTTATTTCGCTCAAAGAGAGCGAATTATTTCTAAGTGCTATATTCTTGGCGAATGTTTCCCGCCATTTTTCTATTTCTAACAGAAATTCTTTATCTACCGTCGTGGTTCCGCGTTTGCCCTTCGTTTCGACGGCGTATTTATCAAACGAGCCTTTTAATACCGCGTCTTTACTGAAAATAGACGCGATTTTTTCCCACTGGTCTAAATAATCTTTGTACGTTAGATAAATAATTCTTGCGGTGGCGGCCCGGTCGTGCTGATTGGGTTTATAACGGCAGTCATAAACAGCGAACTCCTCGAAATCGCTTAGTATCGAAAGCGGCAGTTTGGCAGTCCAGGCGTAACGACGCAGTTGATACGCCGGGTGTGCATCATTTTTGACATCAATAGACGGCTTTTTGGCTTCGAGGAAGAATTTGCGAGTTCCACCAATTCTGAAACAATAATCCGGCGCTTTTGTAAAGCCGCCGACCTTTATTGCGTCTTCGTGAATTACATCTTTATATGCAGGCGCGTGCCCCTGTTTGTTCGCTACGTCCCAACCGAGTTCTTCAAAAAATGGGTCGAGAAATTCCCTGCGTAATTGTGTTTCATTGTACTGCGATTTATACTGGTCGATGTTTCGTTCGAATGTTTCGACTAATTCGATTATTCTTTTTGGAACATCCGCCATTATATCTCTCGCCAAATTTGATTTATCGCCTAACCGGCGTCATTTTTCAGCAATTATAGAGTTTTTAAACTGTCTAAGCAAGTCGAAACAAAATGCGTGAAAATGGGTCGGGTGTCAATAGTTAGTCGATGGTCGTTAGTCGATAGTCGCTCGTAAATACCCCGTCGGCATCCATTCAATAACCCCCTGCAGTGCTAAATTTTAACGACGTGTAACCCCGCCATATCCATCCCGCACCAATTGATATGTGAGGGAGAAAAAATTTTCAAAATTTTTTTGTATCTAAGTCTTATAAAAAACTTATTTAAAAGAGATTACGCCAAGTACGTCTGATAACTTTGGCTGTTTCATCAAAGTAAAACCTCGCCATATTGCCCAGTTTGACAAAACAGGTGCTAAACTGATATATTACATTTGCATTAACCTTGGGGGGTTGATGAATTTGGCAATGAAATTTTGCACAGATGATTAAGTTTACATCGGTTTGTGCAGGTTTGACGTACAAAAGCAGAAATGGGGAGTTTAAGAGTGAGTGGTGAGAGAAAAGTAAAATCCGCAAAGATTTGCATTTTATTTGCAATAAGCAGTTTTGTTCTTTTGGTTCAGGCGGGCTGTTCGCATCCGGCCGGTTATGCTACTTCGGGAAGTAATTTTGCCAAAACATCGGACTGGCCATACTCCATTGAAGTGGTCGAGCGAGGCGACGGCACAAAGGATTATTACTGGGAGATTGACAGTCAAATCGAACAAGGCGAGCAGACGGTTGTTAAATATCACCGTATACAGGGGCAGTATAAGTTTGCGGTAATCGAAGGGACCATCGGGCCGGGCGGGAATAAATATCCTGTGGTAGTTGATACGGGAGCGTCGCAACCATTGATAGTTAAAGATGTGCATGTTCGGCAAAACAAGCTGAAAGTACGTTCGCTGAAAACAGCAGGGCCTGACGGCAGGAAGGTCGGATTGTGCTATCTGCCGGAACTGGATTTGGCGTCGGTAAAGCTGATTGACTGGCCGTGCCTGGAGCTTAAATCAGCATCTATGGGATTGGGCGTTCGGGATGATTTTATGATTGTTGGGCTGCCGGTAATCAGAGAATTTAAGTACGTGGTGTTCGATAATGTTGCCGGACAGGTGGAATTTTCTAAGGACAGGGCCTTCGAGCCGGGTAATGCAAACTCGTGGAAACAATTTCCGATATGGGTTGAAGAGGATTTCAGCGGGAACGCTTTTTTGTTCGTGCAGATTACGGTAGGCGGACAGGAGATGGAGCTGCAGCTCGATACGGGCAGCGGCAGAGGGCTGGCGATATCGCAGGAGCTTTGGGAACAATTACCCGCTGATGTACGTCAGGTTCGGCTAAGTCGCGCGAAAGAGCTTTATCCATATATAGGGAATTTGAGTTGTCGCAGGGGAGAAATAAGGGAGATGGAGCTTGGCGGCAGTAATATTCACGATGTGCCGGTGTCGGTGTTCGCGGATGACAGTCCGCTGGTGGAAGATTGCGGCGGGTTGATGGGGATGCAGCTATTCAGTGACACGCTTATGGTGCTGGATTTCGAGAACGAGCTTATGTGGGTAAAGCGAATTTGATTCTAAGCACCATTTATAAGAACAATCAGCTATTCTGGTCCTATAAATAGTTCGAATTACATTTCTTTTACGACTGAACCGATGGGGTTCGATTTCCGAT
>JBBABK010000271.1:0-3170 GCA_041657685.1 Phycisphaerae bacterium
TTTGAAGATTATGATTTCGGCGTGGTCGCCTCCTGCGGAATTGAAGAGCAACGACAGCATTCGCGGCGGCGGGACGCTGAAGAAAAAAGACGGCAAATATGTTTATGACGAGTACGCGAACTGGTGGCTTGAGAGCCTGCTGGCGTATAAGGCGGCGGGTGTGGACGTCGATTACGTGAATATCCAGAACGAGCCTGATTATACGGCGAAGTGGGATTCGTGCCTGCTCGAACCGACCGAGACTAACGAGATAGCGGGTTATGACGCGGCGTTCGAGGCGGTGTGGCAGAAGTTGAATAAGGAGATGGGTACGGATATGCCGAAGATGCTGGTTGCGGATTCTTCGGGGCTGGACAGGATTGATGAATACATCGACAATATCGACGACCTGTCGCACGTTTACGGTTACGCGCATCATCTTTATAACTGCTTCGGCGACGGCGATGATATCCCGGGATGCGGCGCAGCACCGGACAGGTATATCACGAGGATGGACGAGTTCCGCACGGACTACGGCAATAAGCCGAGGATTCAGACGGAGTACGAGCACGAGGCGGATACGTGGGAGGACGCGATAAACTCGGCTATTACGATTCATAACTTTTTGACGGTGGAAGAAGGCTGCGCGTATTTGTACTGGGAATTATTCTGGGGGCCGAGTTCGGGATTAGTGAGCCTGATGGACCCGAATACCATTCGTATCAATCCCGTGTACTATACGTTCAAAAATTACTCGGCGTATATAAGTTCCGGCTGGTATCGCATTGGGGCGGAAAATGATAACGATGATTTGAAGGTATCGGCGTATACAAGCCCGGACGGAAAAAAGGCGACGGTCGTGATTATCAATACGTCGAAAGATACCGGGATTACCGCACAGCTTGGCCTTAGCGGATTCGAAGCGAGCGACGGCAAGATTTATCGAAGCAGCGAGACGGAAAAATGCGAGCCGGTCGGCAAGTATGAAAGCGGGGCGGAATTGAAGCTGCCGGCCTATTCGGTAACGACGATTGTGCTTTGGGCGAAATAACGCGGGACAATGAACTTTTTAGGCAGATTTGAAAAAAGTTAAAAAAATGATTGTACAGGCGGGCACAAGCCGTTAAGATACCGGCCGAAATGAACCGCTTGGTTTACAGCCTTTATTATTCGTTAAATAACGGCGAAACAAGAAATAAAAAATTAAAGTTTAGTCTGGAGGATTAAACAAGTGAGCGAAGATTTGGATATCAAGCAGATCGAGGAAAAGGTCATTGATATAATCAGCGAGCAGATGGGCGCCGACAAGTCCGAGATTACGCGCGAGACTTCGTTCGTAAACGACCTGAATGCGGATTCGCTGGATACTGTCGAACTCGTTATGGAGTTCGAGGACGAGTTCGATATGAGTATTCCCGATGAAGAGGCGGAGAAGATTCAAACGGTTGGAGCGGCGATTGATTACGTCGCCAAGGCAGTTAAAGAAAAAAAGTCAGAGTAACCAGGTATAATGAGTAGACGGCGAGTTGTAATAACAGGCCTGGGTTGTGTCACGGCTCTGGCAGAATCGGCGGATGGGCTGTTTGCGGCCTTGCTCGAGGGCAAGAGCGGCATCAGCACCATAGAGCACTTCGACACGAGCAATTTCCCCGTGCGGTTCGGCGGCGAAATCAAGAATTTCGACGTCAGCAAGTACGTGGACGTGCGCGAAGGCCATCGAATGGATTTGTTCAGCCAGTATGCGGTGGCTGCGGCCAGGCAGGCGATAGAGGACAGTAAGCTCGACCTCGATAAGGAAGATTTGTATCGCGTCGGTGCTATTGTCGGCACTGGTATCGGCGGGATTCAGGAAATCGAAACGCAGCATATTCGTCTCCTGCAAAAGGGCGTTCGCAAGGTTTCGCCGTTTACCGTTCCAAGGCTGATGGCAAACGCGGCCAGCGGCAATATCGCTATCCAGTTTCACCTCAAGGGACACAATCACGCGGTCACGAGCGCCTGTGCGTCCGGCAGTCATGCGATTGGCGAGGCGTTCTGCAATATAATAGCGGGACGCAGCGATGTTATGATAACAGGCGGTACCGAAGCGGCGCTGAGTCCTATCGGCCTGTCGTCGTTCTGTGCGGCCAGGTCGCTGAGTACGAAAAATGACGACCCGCTGCACGCGTCTCGGCCGTTCGACAGGGACAGGGACGGCTTTGTAATGGCGGACGGGGCGGGTATCGTGGTGCTGGAGGAATATGAGCACGCTAGGAACCGCGGCGCGAAGATTTACGCCGAACTGCTCGGCTACGGCGCTACGGACGACGGTTTTCATATTACGCAGCCTCTTGCCAACGGCGAGGGAGCGGCCAAGACGATGGAACTTGCGCTCGAAGATGCGGGCATCAAGCCGCAACAGGTCGATTACATAAACGCTCACGGCACAGGTACGGAGCTTAACGACCTTGCGGAAAGCGCAGCTATCAAAGCAGTTTTCGGCGAATACGCGTATAAGGTAAAGGTCAGCTCGACCAAGAGTTGTCTGGGCCATTCACTCGGCGCGACCGGCGCGATTGAATTGTTGATTTGTACCAAAGTAATTACCGACTCGGCCATACCACCCACGACAAATCTCGACAATCCGGACGAACGGTGCGATTTGCGAATCGATTATGTGCCGTTAAAAATGAAAGAGGCGAAGGTCGATATCGCCATCAGCAATTCGTTCGGCTTCGGCGGGCATAATGCATGCCTTGTTATCGGCAAGATATAATACAGCCGGACTCGTTATTGACTGGTAATATCGCCTTGAGATTCCATTAACCACATACTGTTATTTAACCAGTCCGTAGTGAGGAACTGCAAATCATTGTAATCAATAATCTCGTCGCGATTGAAATCGGCAAATAGTTCGCTGCCGGTGTCGTACCAGAACATTGCGAGAATCGCAAAATCATCCAAATCCACAGTTCCGTTGTTATCCGTATCTGCGAGCAGCGCCCAATTGTGAGGCGGGATGGATGCCTCGTCTGTTCCGCCGAATGCGCCCATATTTATTCTGAGATTTTGTCCCCATTGGTTGCAGGGGTCTTTGGGAATTGTAAGGGGTTCGTCGCCGAGGGGTGAGCCGGGATTTCCCGCGTCGATGCATCGGCTGGTGACATCATCCCAGTCCCATCGGCTGCGGGTCGAATCCCATCGCCAGCCTT
>JBBABK010000272.1:0-3159 GCA_041657685.1 Phycisphaerae bacterium
GCCTTTGCCCAAACAGCCGTTCTATTGTGCGTATATGTTTTTGCACCTGCGCGACAAACTCCTGCCGCGAATAGAGAAAACTCAGGCTGTGATAATACGTCTCAGCGAGAAACTCGACGCAGCCGGTCGCGGCCAGCTCCTTAAAACTCGCCAGAACTTCGGGCGAATATTTTTCGAGCTGCTCCAGCAGCACGCCGGTTATGCTGTACGACACCCTGAACCTGCCGTCATATTTTTTTATCAAATCGAGAATGACCCTGTTCGCCGGCATATAGCATTTATTCGCCACTCGGCGGCAAATCTCTGCGTTTTTGAAATCGTCGAAGTAGCTGCAATCTTCATCGAAAATCGTATAAGGCCTCAGCCTGTAAGGCTGATGAACCTGGAAATAAAAACAAACCGACGGCATAATTTCCTCCCTGACGACTATGAGGCCGCTCTTTTTATTGTACGCCCGTATATCTCGTATATCCTTGCTGCCGAGTCTTCCCATCTAAACTTGTACGATTCCTTATATCCTTCTTCGCACAGTGTCTTTCGAAGCGGGGCGTGTTTTAACACCGCGATAATCCTGTCAGGCATCAGGTTAGTATCCCAGAAATCGACCTTCAGCGCATTTTTCAGCACCTCGGAAACGCCGCTTTGTTTACTAATCAAAACCGGAACATTATTGCTCATCGCTTCGAGCGGCGTAATCCCGAAAGGTTCGGACACCGAGGGCATAACGTACAAATCCGCCATCCTGAACGCCTTGCGAACATTTGACGCCTGCAAAAAACGCGTGAACAAAACTTTATGTCCGATGCCCATTCTGGCGACAAGCTCGATTGTTCGATTCATCATATCTCCGCTTCCGGCCATTACGAACTTTACGTCGTCCATCTTTTCGAGGACTTTCTTTGCCGCCGCGACAAAATAATCAGGCCCTTTCTGCATAGTGATTCGGCCGAGGAACAGAACGATTTTTTCATGCTTGACCGGCAAACGCCCTAAATCACAATCTCGAGACTTATCGTGCTCGACACCGTTATAAACAACCTCGACCTTGCTTGCCGGCACCGAGTATCTTCTTAAAATTATATTCCGCGTATAATTACTCACGGCAATGACCTTATCCGCTGCGTACATTCCGGCGCGTTCGATATCATAAACCCTCTGGTTTACATTCTCACCGCTTCGGTCGAATTCCGTAGAATGAACCTGCGCGACAAACGGCCTGCGCTTTAACTTTGATACCGCCATCGCGGCCGGGTACGTCATCCAGTCGTGAGCGTGAATTATATCGAAATTTTCTTTTTTGGCGATTTTCACGGCCTTATTCGCATATTTTTCGACAGACCAAAACAAGTCAGGGCCGTAAATCTTGAAACCTTTTTGCTCTTCTGCCGGTGCAAACAGTTCCGAACCATAATCGAACAAACCTGCGTCTTCCGGATTAAGTTGTTCCGCTTCTTCCGGTGCAAGTGATGAATACCCTCTCAGAGGAGAATCTATAACGCGAAATGTAACATTCTTAAACTGATACCCGGAAAAATCGGCTCCCTCGCCTTTTCCCGGAAAGCTTATGGGGCCAGAACCCGGCAGAAGAAAAATCACATTCATTCCCAAACGGTCCATCGCCTTGGTCAGCCCGTAACAAGCCGTCCCAAGCCCGCCGTTTATCAATGGTGGGAATTCCCAGCCGAGCATAAATGTCTTTATACTGGTATTCATTTAAATCCTGCTCATCGTTCTTTTCTAAGCGAAAGCTGCTTCGCATAAGCTCAACTTAAAAGCTTTTATTAAATTGCTTACTAAAAAACCGAAAAAAAATATCTATAAAATAATTACTCAAACAGATACGTTTGTTCGCATCGAACTGAATTTTTTTCACAATTTTCAAACCCCGTTCGGTCGTGGCTTTAACACCCTCCATTCACGCGCAACGAATAATGATGGTATGATAATTTTTAAAAGGAATACATAAGGACTTTGCTCAATTTGGACAGGTAAATACCTGTGAAAAGCTGAAACGCAAAAATTTTTCAGATGCCCCGCTGTTGTTACGGTTCCAGGGCAGTCAAGCCTTCCTGAATTGCATATTTTGTTAATTGCGCAACGTTGTCGATTTCCAGCTTGTCCATTACCCGCAGCCGATGCGCCTCGACCGTTTTCGGGCTGATATGAAGACTCAGGCCGATTTGCTTGGTCGTTCTGCCTTCGGCCATAAGCTGCAGAACCTGCCGCTCCCTCCGGGTCAGTCGTGAAAATGCAGACAAATCCTCCTGCCCGGGTGTTGCTTTAATAAAACTGTCGATGACAACGCCCGTTATATGCGGACTGAGATAATTCTTCCCGGATGCCACCGTGCGAATCGCCTCGGCCAGCTCGTCAAATTCACAGTCTTTTAACAGATAACCCTTCGCCCCGGCACGGAACATCTCGGAAACAAATTTCTTGGCTGAATGCATCGACAGGCCTATTACTTTCGCGTCCGGACGTCTGTGCATAATCTCACGCGTCGCCTCGATGCCGTTCAGCTCGGACATCCCGATATCCATTATCACCACATCCGGACGAAGCTCATCGACCAGCTTTATGGCGGTTAACCCGTCACTGGCAAGACCAACGACCTCCGTAGCCTCTTCATTTTGAATAGACTTGCTGAGGCCGTGCCGCACTATCGCATGGTCATCCGCTAATAAGATTCGTATAGGCACTGCTACCTCCTTCCATGTGTCCTGTCGTCATTCAAAGGAGCCTCTAAAACTACTTTCGTACCCTTTTCCTTTTCCGAAACTATACTAAACGAGCCTCTGACGTTTGTCAAACGCTGCTTTATACTATATAGACCAAATCCCTTGTCTTTTCCGGAGCTACTCCACTCTGCGACGTCAAACCCTTTGCCGTCATCGGCAACGACAACACGGAAATATTCGCCGTCAGAATCGATATTTATATCAACGCTGTTTGCATCGGCGTGTTTCGCTATATTGCAAAGCAGCTCCTTAACCGAACGGTAAAACAGCAGGCGAACGTTCTTTTCCAGGATTTTTTTGTCCTCCGTGCCGTGAAAACGGCATTCGATATTGTGTTCTTCGCTGAACTCTTCCGCCAGCTCTTCGAGCCCGGCCTGGAGTCCGAACGTATGCACGGTAGGCGAGCTTAAATGGGAGGTCA
>JBBABK010000273.1:0-3153 GCA_041657685.1 Phycisphaerae bacterium
AAAAATACAAAGCCGTTTACAAAAAGCACGTCGGCGAAATGTTCCCGCAGTCCGGCAAAGACCAATTGACCCACGCCATCAACGCCGTCATTCGTTCGTGGATGGGAGCAAGGGCGGTCAAGTATCGCAAACTTAATAACATCACCGGACTGCTCGGCACAGCCGTGAACGTCCAGGCGATGGTATTCGGCAATATGGGCGACGATTGCGGCACGGGTGTCTGCTTCACGCGCAACCCGAGCACCGGCAAAAAAGAATTTTACGGCGAGTTCCTGATGAACGCACAGGGCGAAGATGTTGTCGCCGGCATCAGGACCCCCATCGAATTGAAACAGCTCAGCAAAGTAATGCCCAAGGCTTATAAGGAATTGACAGCCCTTATGACGAGGCTGGAAAAGCATTACAAAGATATGCAGGATATGGAATTTACAATCCAGGAAAAGAAACTTTACATCCTGCAAACCAGAACCGGAAAACGAACGGCAGAGGCTGCTGTTGTGATTGCCGTCGATATGGTCAAGGAAAAATTAATTAATCAAAGACAGGCCGTGATGCGGGTCCAGCCGGCACAGCTCGACAGGCTGCTGCATCCGTCCTTTGACCCCAAGGCCAAACGCGATGTATTCGCAAAAGGCCTGCCCGCTTCACCGGGTGCAGGCGTCGGCCAGGTAGTATTCGACGCTGATACAGCCGAAGCATGGAAGGCCGATGGCAAAACTGTAATACTTACAAGAATTGAAACCAGCCCCGAAGACATTGGTGGTATGGATGCTGCCGTTGGAATTCTCACAGCGCGCGGCGGTATGACCAGTCACGCCGCAGTCGTTGCTCGCGGCATGGGCAAGTGCTGCGTGGCGGGCGTCGGAGCGCTGAACATCGATTACAAATCAAAGAAGATGACCGTCGAAGGCCTGACCATCAGCGAAGGCGACTGGATTAGCATCGACGGCTCAACCGGCGAAGTTATGAAGGGGCAACTGCCGACCGTCGAGCCGACCCTGAGCGGCGCGTTCGGCCAGTTTATGAAGATTTGCGACGGCGTTCGCAAGCTTGGTATTCGTACGAATGCCGACACGCCCGGCGACGCGAAACGCGCAAGGGATTTCGGCGCCGAAGGCATCGGGCTTTGCCGCACCGAGCATATGTTCTTCGAAGGCGAAAGGATTTGGCCGGTTCGCTCGATGATTCTCGCAGCCGATGATTATTCCGATATGCTAAAGGCGCTCGCCGCCGCCGGTGACAATGCCGACGAGAAAAAGAAGGTCGAGCAGAAATACGCGACCGCCAAAAAACGGTTCGAAGGCGCGCTCGATGAGCTGCTGCCGTATCAGCGCAGCGACTTCGAAGGCATCTTCAAGGCGATGGCCGGCCTGCCGGTGACAATCAGGCTGCTTGACCCGCCGCTGCACGAGTTCCTGCCGCAGGACGAATCGAATCAGAAGGAAATGGCCGAACGCCTCGGCGTTCAGCCTTCCGAAGTAAAAGAGAAGGTCGAACAGCTTCACGAATTCAACCCGATGCTCGGCCATCGCGGTTGCCGCCTCGCGGTGACATATCCCGCGATTTATCGTATGCAGACCCGCGCGATTATCGAAGCGGCTCTCAATGTTCGCAAGAGCGGCAAGACCGTACTGCCGGAAATTATGATTCCGCTGGTCGGCGCGCTCGAAGAGCTTAAGTACGTCAAGAACGAAGTCGTTGACGAAATCGAGCAGGTCTTCAAGAAGCGCAAAAGCAAAATCAAATATATGATTGGTACGATGATTGAAGTTCCGCGAGCCGCACTGACCGCCGACGAAATCGCGACCGAGGCCGAGTTCTTCAGCTTCGGCACCAACGACCTGACGCAGATGGCGATGGGCTTTTCGCGTGACGATGCCGGCAAGTTCCTCGGCGAATACGTCGAGAAGGGCATCTACGCAGCAGACCCGTTCCAGAAGCTCGACCAGGACGGCGTCGGCAAACTCGTCCAGATGGGCACGACCCTCGGCCGCAAAACCAGCAAGACGCTCAAGGTCGGCATCTGCGGCGAGCACGGCGGTGAGCCGAGCAGTATCGATTTCTGCCACCGCACCGGTTTGAATTACGTCTCCTGTTCGCCGTTCAGAGTTCCGATTGCGAGACTCGCCGCGGCACAGGCCGTCGTAAATAATTCTTAACAGGATTTAAACTCTAAAATTAAAAGGTGCGACCGGCTTCTAAACCGGCCGCACCTTTTTTAATTTCGCTTCCGGATTATTCTTTAGTATCGCTGAATATATTTTTATAGTAATGAATAGTTTATTTGGTTCGACGTTAAATCGGGAGGCATTATGTCGAGCGTACTGATATTCGGCCTGATTGTCCTGTTCGGCTTTGTCGGCGGTGAGCTGGCCCGCAAGGTCGGCCTGCCGAAAGTCACCGGCTTCATCCTCGCCGGCATCGTACTCAATCCCCGCCTGACCAATATCGTCCCGCCGGATTTCGCGGCCCATACGGATATTGTTCTCAACGTCGCGCTGGCTTTTATCACTTTTTCCGTCGGCGGCACTTTGCATTACAGCAAAATAAAAAAATTGGGAAAAGGGATTGTCTCCATCACGTTCTTCGAAGGCGAGTTCGCCTTCCTGATAACCGCAGTGGGCATCGCGCTGGTTGCCCCGCTTTTCATAGACATTCCCAACGCGACCTGGCTTACCGTGTTCATACCCGTCGGATTAATGATGGGTTCGCTGGCAAGCCCGACCGACCCGTCCGCCACGCTGGCCGTCGTACACGAGTATAAAGCGCACGGCCCCGTTTCTTCGACAATAATGGGTGTCGCTGCTCTCGATGATACGCTCGGAATTATCAACTACAGCATCGCCGTGTCACTGGCTTCGGTCCTCGCCGCTCACCAGGGATTCAGTTTTTATGCTTCATTTGTCAGTCCGATGTATCAGATTTTCGGTGCGATAGGTCTTGGCATAATTGCCGGTGTGATTTTCAATCTGCTCACCATTATGCTCAGAAGGGAAACCGAAGGTTCACTCATCGTCGCGGTACTTGCCGTGCTGACCCTTTGTTTCGGCCTGGCGACTTTAATCGGCGTCGATGAGCTGCTCGCCGCGATGACAATGGGCGCGGTGGTCGTGAACTTCAACTCGCGAAAAGAAAAAATCTTCCGGATGCTCG
>JBBABK010000274.1:0-3139 GCA_041657685.1 Phycisphaerae bacterium
CTGTAACGGGACAGTTCCTTCTTCGCCAGTTCCGCATTGCAGTCCACGCCCGTATTCTCTCGGTAGGAACGGGTCGTTACACGCTTTCTTGACCAGTGTATAGGTAACTGGTATCGTGCCTACTCGCGGTAGTTCGCCTTCCGTGCCAGCGGTATCAAGGCTACCGAAGGTGCTTTCGTGGCATAGCAGTATGCGCTCAAAGCACGGCGGTATCTTTCTGAGCCAGCGTTCCTTATCAGCCCATATATCTTTCCCCGTTGCTTCAACATTGAACCAGAACCATTGCGCCTTAGTTGTCTCTTGCGCTACCTCAGCAAAGGCTTCCCATCCATAGTTAGCGCAGGCGATAACATCATAGCAGTTATCAAACCAAGCGGCGTTCTTATCCAGCAGCCTTCGTGAACTTTCCCCTCCGCCTATCCACAGAGCGCGGGCGTGGGGGGTTGAACCCGTCCATTCCATGTGTTCCCAATCGCTATGGATTATCTGGCTACGCGCTAGAGATTGCACATAGAGCCGACCAATAGCGTCTGGCGCAAGGTCGCCCCATCCTTCGCGCATAATCCAGTTATGCAATGCCCTATGCACATGACGGACGCTATCGCAGCCTTTACTCTCAATGGAGATATTTACCCAATGCCCGTTAGCGTTCTTGTATTGCGGATACCAGCCATCGCGCCCTAAGCCGTTACGGATGACTTCAACGATACGGATAGGGGGGATTATAGTCGGGGTAGGTTTCACTTGTCAAACTCCTGTGCCTTGCTTGGTGTAATAAACTCTATCTCAACGCCTTGCTCCCTGAAATGCTTTAGCTGCCCGCCAACTATCCGAGCGGCGTTATCAAAGTTCTTGCGCCATTGCGGGGGTGATACGCTCTTATCCTCGTAGAAGTGCGCGCCTTCTTTCCCGTCCTGCCAGTCAAGCTCGCAGCCGACAACGCCTATCTTATCGCAGCCCATAATACTCATCAAATGCAGGGAGTTGAGGAGATATGTTCCGCTGCCAATCATACAGGGATGGTGGTCTTGCAGTCCTATTCCGTAATCCCTAACATCCAGCGGGTCGTTCCAGCCCCTATCAACGAAATAGGTCTCCGCCATTGGGTCGTATATCTCAAGTGGGAACAGTCTTTTCTGCGGATTGAGTATCTTCTTGAAGTATGGCGGGACGTTATAGAACCAGCGGAAGTGGAAGCTATCTACTTCGGGTGCAAACCAGAACCAGTCATGCTGTTCATAAGCGAGTTGGGTAAAGGCTGGATAGCCAGCATTAGCGCAGAACTTCACATCATAGCTACCAGCCAGTTTCAACGCCCTACCAGCGGAGTTACCATTACCGATAATAAGCCCTTTACCGCCCTTGAACATCCCCGCCTGGGGGGGCTTCATATCCAGATGGTAAACGGGAGCATCTTTACCAGCCAGTTCCTGAGCCGCTTCCAGTGAGCCAACCCCTCTACGGATGGTTGATAAATGCCGCCATCTTGGGATACCTTCCCCGTATTCGTGATAAGTGGGAATACCCCAAGCCTGTGCGAAGTAGAACCTGCTTTCAGGCTGATACGCTTCGTGGACATCCTCCCACGGGTCTACTACCAGTATTCTACGCATCTTTATTGGTATACTTCCTTTCGTGGTCTACCTGTTCAGGTGGGACGTGCCGAACCTTCGCTTCATCTTCCGCTGGCCATTGCCCCTTGCCAACCCCTCTAGTAAAGCCGGAACAGTTAACAGCAATACTAGGGGCACTAACAAGACGTATAGCATCGCCACCGCAAGAAGCACATACCACTGGGATAACGTCCCTTCCCAGAGAAAGTTCCTCAAATACTTTTCCACAACACTTACACCTGTATTCGTATATCGGCATAAATCAATTATACCACCAGACTTAGTTTTTCCCTATGCTCACGGCTGTAAGCGGCGGAACAGGGACGACAGTATCTTGAATGGGCATAAGCAGTTAGCGGTTGGTATTCTTTGCACTTAGCACATCGCTGCATCGGGATACCATCCACTACGACGTGAATATGCCTAAGCCTATTATGTAATCTAGTATGCTCGGCTATCGTCAGCATCTGTAAGTTCTCTATCCTATCATCAGTCCTATCTAAGTTCATATGATGGATGATACAACCCTTTGGGATTGCCTGACCATTGTAAGTCTTCCATACGTGCGAAGCTAAGGTGCTAGACTTCAACCGCCTAGTTCCCTCTATCCGAGTTCCACAATAGTAACGACCCTGCTTAGTATTGAACCAAATATACATACCCATATTATAACATCAAAACCACCACCTGTCTACCCCCTACACCTGTTAAATCATACCCACTAGACAGCATTCTTTCTTTGTGGTATAATAGTCTTATAGTGTATGATACCCTATGATACTTCCAATCTATCAGGGTATCAAAATCCCATAGTTTCCGGTCTAGAACGGGTATAGGTATTCACTACCTACCGCGTCCCTGTATGAGTTACTCGTATATCCTCCTACGAGTTCTAACTCAAACACCTAGTAACCCTAATTACTATATCAGTTATCTGTCATTGAAAGCATACACTTCACTTCCCGCCCAGGTAGCCTACCCCCAGGGGGACATCACCCACCCCTAAGGCTCTATAGAGCTACATACCCCCCACTACCCCCCCCTAGTCTTATAGACACCCCCCTACCCCCCTAGTGTATAATTCAACTAGTCTTGTAGATGACTAGAGGAGTAGGAGTATAGGTGTATTCTAAGCGGGTGGGGTGAAGCGCACCTAGCGGGTGAAGTAAGTAAGGTAGTATAATGACTGACCAGTCAGTCAGAGTGGTATAGACTGGTATAGGTATGGGCTATACCTGTTATCATATACTATACAAGTGGCAGTGTTAGGCGTAGCCTAACTCGGACATGAGCGTAGCTCATGCCAGGCGAAGTGTTTACCAGGATTTAACCTAAAAGACGTTGTATTATCCCGGTATATCGGTTAAGCTTTTAGTAGCAGTCTACCGGGAATGTAGACTGACTATTGAAGGGAATGGTGAACGGAATGGCTGATATCAGAGAACGTTACTTAAGGGCCGAAGGCAAGGTTAAGACGATGATAGCTAACGGCGAACCTTGCGGCTATTGCGGCAATCCCGCCGATG
>JBBABK010000275.1:0-3127 GCA_041657685.1 Phycisphaerae bacterium
CTGAGCTACGGGCGCTTGGACGTACTATAATACTCCATGCTGCCGGCGTCAATGTTTGGCCTGTTGACACCTTTTAATTAAGCGAATAAGATGTCGTCGATTCCAATATGAAATTTGAGGCACCGAAAATGAGCAAACCTAAATATTTTTTCGTTCTTTTATTGATTTTGATGTGCCATACCGGATTATTCGCAGAGACCGGTGACATACCGCATTTGCGCAAACAGCTCGAAGCGACGCAGCTAATCGTGGATGATAAGCCATTTCTGATTCTCGGCGGCGAGCTGCATAATTCCAGCGCATCGAGTCTGGACTATATGAAACCAGTTTGGTCGAAGCTCGACCGGCTCAATCTCAATACTGTTCTTATCCCGGTATATTGGGAATTGATTGAGCCGAATGAAGGCGAGTTCGATTTCGAGCTGGTGGATGGATTGATAGACAAAGCTCGCAAAAAGGATTTGCGCCTGGTTCTGCTGTGGTTTGGAAGCTGGAAGAACAGTATGTCCTGTTATGCGCCGGCATTGGTCAAGAACGACCAGCAGAGATTTGGCCGGGCAAGACTCAAAGACGGTAGTGCAGTCGAAATTTTATCACCGTTCAGCAAAGAAAGTCGGGATGCCGACGCCCGTGCGTTTGCGGAGTTGATGAAACATTTGCGCGATATTGACGGCGAGAGACATACGGTGATTATGGTACAGGTCGAAAACGAAATCGGTATGCTGACCGATGCCCGCGATTACAGCGACGCGGCCAATGCCGCGTTTGCACAGGATGTGCCGAAGGAATTAATAGATTACCTTGCCGGTCATAAGGGCCAGTTAATTCCTGAATTTGAAAAAGTGTGGTCGGCCAACGGATATAAAACGAGCGGCACGTGGGAAGAGGTTTTCGGAGAGGGATTGGCGACGGATGAACTTTTTATGGCGTGGCACTTCGGACGATATGTAAATTATGTCACCGAGGCGGGAAAGGCCCAATATCCGCTGCCGATGTTTGTCAACGCGGCTTTGATTCGTCCTGACTATAAGCCGGGGCAATATCCAAGTGCCGGGCCGTTGCCGCATCTGATGGATGTTTGGCGGGCGGCTGCGCCGCAGATTGATTTTCTTTCGCCTGATATTTATTTTCCAGATTTTGCGAACTGGTGCGAGAAATATAACCGCAGCGGAAATCCGCTTTTTATACCGGAAGCGAAAAACGAACCCGACGCAGCGGCGAGGGCGTTTTACGTGTTCGGTCAATACGACGCGATGGGCTTTTCGCCGTTTGGAATTGACAGCACTGCTGATGACAGCCCGCTTGCAAAAGCATATGAGGTGCTTGCTCAATTGTCACCGCTCATACTTGAAAATCAGGGCAAAGGTGTGACGGCCGGTATTTTACTTGATAGGGAAAACCAGACCGCAGAATTGAAAATGGGCGGATATGTTCTAAGCGTTAAACATGATTATACGTGGGGCTGGTCCGGCGGGGACAAGGATGCCGAGACCTGGCCGCAGGCAGGGGGGATAATAATTTCGACCGGACAGGGTGAATATGTAATGGCCGGCAGCGGTTTTATAGTGACATTCGAAACGGAAACGAACGGAGAGACAGCGGGAATATTGAATATTCAGCAGGGCAGCTTCAAGGATGGCAAATGGGTCGGTGAACGATGGCTCAACGGCGACGAAAACCATCAGGGCAGGCACGTTCGGCTGCCGTTCGGGGATTTTGAGATACAGCGTGTTCGGCTTTACAGGTACAAATAAAAATGTCCTAAATTCTCTGATTTTAAGAAAAAACTGCATTTTTTACTGTTTTAATAGACTGATTTTCCGCGTTTTTAAGCTAAAAAGCACACTTTTATTAGAATAAGGGTTTTTTTCACAAAAAATAAGGTTTGGTTTGTAAATTGGGGTAAAAAGACTTGACCTTTTTCGTCCATAATGGTAATTTATTGTTAAAGGATTAGTGAAGCGTTTCGAATTCCGTTTCCTTTGAAGTGGCTTTGAGAGAGAAGTGTCCTTTGTGAAGAGGAGGGCACACCGAGCACGTTTCAAAATGTGAAGACCAAAAGAGACCCGAAGGAACAGTGCTCAAAATCCCATCAAGGCCCGGATAGGGCAATGTTGTAAATCAGTCAGAATTTGCGTACATGCCCGAAAGATGTGAATTGTGTAGTTAAAGCAACATTAACCTTTAGAGAGATGCTTCAAAATTGAATAGGAGGAGCATGTTATGAGTAGAAAGTTAATAGTTTTGTTAGCGCTTATCGCCCTGACAAGTGTCAGCTTCGGCGACGAAGTGTTAGGTAACTGGGAAACCAGTAATGATGGTTGGGGTATGTGGAGCGGCGGAGTTGTAACAAATCCTGATATGACCTATGGAAATTCAGTAGGCGTTACACTTGGTAGCGGTTCCGGTTTTGTTACCTGCGGCAGCGGCTGGAACGATATCGTTGCTCTCGACCTGAACTATGATCAGAGAGTCGCACTTTTCAACAACGATAAGTTGTCAATCGATTTTGCGACCGGTTCGGCTGGTGTTGGCGGCGGAAGCTGGATAATCGAAAAGGTCACTTTTAATACTCCTGGTTACGGCTTCAGCAATCCCTTTGTATTTGGGCGCGATGAGGAAGGAACGCTTCGAGGTATTAGCTATGAGGACGGTTGGGATGGCGCAGCTATTGGCCGCCCGATGAATCTCGTAGTTGATTATGACCCCGCACAGCTTGATGGTGGTAACATTCCTGGTTATTGCCAGATCATTTTTACCCTTCAGGCACTCGATACTGCAGCAGACTTTTATTTTGACAATGCAGTACTGACTCCCGAGCCGATGACAGTTGCTCTGCTCGGTCTTGGTGGTTTGTTCCTGCGTCGTCGTAAATAATTCGTAGCTGTATCACGAATTGACTTACAAAAAAGCGCTTTAGCCTTTACGGCTGAGGCGCTTTTTCTTTTACTGTGATTGTGTGCAGTTTGAGTCCTGCGGATTGTTGCAGTTCAGCCAGTCGGACGCGAGAGAAGTGAAATCAAATAAATCGAGCCGGCCGTCGAATTCGATATCCGCGTCGAGGCAATCGGCGGATTCGACGCAGTCAATATTCAACCAGTTTTGTGCGAGCATTTCGATATCCAGC
>JBBABK010000276.1:0-3109 GCA_041657685.1 Phycisphaerae bacterium
TATTTCTTGAAGTAGATTTCGTGCATTTTCAGTATCATCGTCAAAGTCGTATGAGAGTGAGACCTTGTCTTTTATTTTCTTTGCAATCTTTTTAGCTTTCTTAAGACATCCTAGTTTGTAGTAGCAGCAGCAAATTTTATACTGCAAGGATACCGGTGTCGGATTCAGGTCGATTTTCAAATAAGTTTCCAACGCCTTATCGTATTCTTTCCTATTGAAACAAGAGTTTCCTTTGTTCTCAAGAGCAAATTTATTCGTCGGTTCGATTTTTAGCACTTTATCTAATATTTCCTCTGCCTCATCTTTTTCACCTTTGGAATACTTCGCAAACGCAAGGTGCCTAAGAGCATCACAATCCTGTGGATTATTCCTGAGAACCATTTCCGACAAATTTTGCGCTTCTTCCGGATTATCAGTTTCTGCCGCAAGACCTAATAACAATGTAGATGATTTCTCATGTTCGATCGATTTTCGCAACATAGTTAGACCTTCATCTTTGAATCCTAAGTCACATAATGCCGAACCAGCGAGGGATAAATATATGTGCTCCGGGACGTTCTTCTTAGTAAGTTTTATAGATTCATAAACTAATTCTGTATTTCTTCTAACAATTGCGGTCGAAAGAATTACTATCAGAGTATAAAAACCAGGCTCGTTTTCTTTGATCGCTTTTTTTCTGTAAGAAGGGTATTTATCTATAGTTTCTCTCCAGCTTATCGGCACAAAAACTATCTCTTCTTTTTTAAACTTACGTGGTATACTACTCATCATCTTCATCGCCTTTTGCACTGTCAATAAGTTCGAGTATCGACGCTAATATTCGTTTCCAAGAAAATTTAGGGTCTTTATTTCTATGTTCGGGATCACCACTCATTCCACGATCTTGTTCATATATCATTCTTTCAATATTTCTCTTATCTTTCCATTTGTATTCTCGCGGAAGGTTATTACTAACAGTATGAACTATAGCGGTTTCAACGGTAGCCCCTAACAAAACATGCCCCATAAACTCGGGTAAATTATTGTAAAGTGTAAGGCTAACGTCGCTCATGTAATCTGCCAAAGCGTTTGGCCCGCTCGAGCTCGTCCACATCGACATAGATGTAGCAAACATTGCAATTGCCAATATACGAGCACCGTGTGCTGCTACCGTTGCTTGCGCAACAAAAACTCTTGAACGTCCATTTAGATCTATGCTATTCACCGGGTCGTTTATGCAATACAAATACGTATGCAGTGTCAACGGTTCCTGGAATTTGCCGAGGACCGGGTCGCGGCTGGTGAATACGCCGAGGCGCGGGTCGTACATTCTGGCACGCAGGTAATACTGCTGGATTTCCGGGTCAAACCACTGGCCGGTGAACAGGAACGGATTATAGACCGACTCGTAAGTCTCCTGCGGAAAGGCAAGGCCGGCGGGGTCGTACGTATAGTGGTTCATCACATCGCCGAGCGCATCGACCACAAGGCGAACCGAGCCGAGCCGGTCGTGAATGTAAAAATACCTGTTCGGGTCGACCGGGCCGTCTTTCTGACAGAGGATTTGCCCGTTGGCATAGAGATATGAGTTTGTCAAAGAGCCGTTGGGAGCGTTCGCATCAATTTCACACAATATTACAGGCAGCCTGCCGGATACGTCAACGATATATTGGCGGGCGGTAACCTGGTTGGAATCGATGGATTGCTTCCAGATGCGGTTGCCCATCAGGTCATACTTTAATCGATACCTGAAAAGGCAAATGCTGCGGTCACGGAGGATATGCGGTTTTTGTTGTGCCGCCGAAATGCGGATAGTTTGTGCTTTACTGCCCGGCTGTTTTCGTTTGCGCCAAGCGAGCCAGACCGATTTGCCAGTCGAATTTCAACTGTTACTCAGGGGCTTGCTCGTCAGGAGCTTGCTCGTTGCCCGAAGAGACAGGCACAACATTCTCCGCCCGAAGACCTTTCTCTCCTTTTACAATGTCGAATGTAACATCCTGGTCCTCGTTCAGCGTCTTGTACCCGTCACTCGAGATACTTGCGTAATGGACAAAAATATCCTGTCCATCTTCGCCCGCGATAAAACCGTAACCTTTGCGGGCATTGAACCACTTTACTTTTCCCTGCGACATAAACGACTCCTTTGGTAAAGCCTGTGCAAAAATTAATCGCCGCCGGTTTGCTTTCCTGCCAGTTGTTTCGGTTCGGTTTAGTTACCGAAATCGGACATTAACCAAAAACCGGCCGCGGGTATTTTATTGTGGTTTTTTGGGAGACCGGGCCGGTGCCGCGGTGAGCGTTTCTTTCATTTGTCTTCCCATTTTGAATTTCACGGTTCGTTTTTGCGGTACTTCGACGCGTTCGAGAGTCTTCGGATTCTGCGCAATTCTTGAAGCTCGCGTTCGCGTTTCGAATACGCCAAAATCTCTGAACTCAAGGCGGTTGCCTTTGCAGAGTTCCGAGGTAATTTCGTCAAGAAACGACTGGACGATTCGCTTGACTATAACCCTTTTAGCCTGTGTGGTTTCAGAAATTCTATCTATGAGTTCTTTTTTTGTAATTGTTGCCATAGGCTTTCCTCGCTTTGAAAAAATAGGCCCCTTTTTCTGTGAGCCAAAGAAGCGCCGTTATTTTTTTGTCGAACACAAAGCCATACCGGCAGAGTGCATAATGTTACCTGATGGTATTGAGAAGTATTGCCGCCAATTTGACTTTTACAAATAGTCACGTCTGTAAACCGTCAACAAACCAGGCAAAAATGATTATCCAAATCAATCGCAAATTACTATACTACAAAGACTTCTACGCAACAAGAATAATTTAAACAAATTTTTTAACTTTCTCCATACAAATATTTCAACCTGGGCAATTCTCATATTTCCTGACTGAAGCCGGCATTTTTATTTGTTTCCCTGCCGCCTCAACTGCATTTTGCCAAATCGGCATTAACCGTGAGGAGCAAACCCCGTCATTCGAAAGCTGTATGTTCATAAGTCCCTATTTATAAAGAAGTTACATTTGAAGCGAAGGCGGGCGGGCGAATTTGGATTGACCCGTCGGGATACTGGCTGCATAATGCCGCATTCGGTTCTTTAAAGAATGGATAATATGGCGCAGACATCGCAATTAT
>JBBABK010000277.1:0-3103 GCA_041657685.1 Phycisphaerae bacterium
ATTCATTTTCAAAGACGTAATCGCCAGACCATTTCTCCTCGATTTCCCCGGTATCAGGATTCTTCACCCGGATAATTTCGCGCTTGCTCTCGAAATCGAAATCCACCGCCCAGTAGTCAATCCAATCCGTCCAGCTTTTGGTAAGGACTTCCTTTGTTACCTTGCCGATTTTATCCTTGCTGATTTTTATGATTTTGCCATTTTCGACAACGATTTTGCTGCCGCCGTCTTTTAACACCGCAACGGCGTTGGCAATTGTATCCTGCGAATAAAAAACGCTGAAATCGGTAAGCTCAACAGCGATTTTTTTGCTGTTATATCGCGGAGTGACCTCGATATATGAAACATCATGAAAAACCACCTCATTCTTATCAACCGCACGTTTATCGAATACCTCCGGCGGGATATATTTCATCGCAAGGTCGATTCCCTTCGATTTTGCCTCGTCTAATATATTGGGGAAAAGACCCATTTCGAACTCAAAGGCAAGAATATCAACTTTAGTTATATGCTTCTGGCGGCATTCTAAGATAATCTCCTCGACAAAAAGCCGGGTAACAGGCAGATTTACAGGACCGACAGAAACAAGCCGGCCTGCCTTTTTGCCGTGAAAACATTTGAAATTTTCAAGACGTTCCGCTCGATACGCATACAGTATAAGGTCTGTAAAATTCTTTTCCTTTTCCTGCAATTGTTTCTGCTGCTGTTCCTGTCGCAGATTCAAATTTACGCCGATATAATGCGCTCGCTCATATTTACCTAAGTTAAGAATTTCAAATGCACGATAATTCTTGCCATCTTGTTTCAACTGTCTCTGAACGGCTATCATTCTCTTGCGGGTGGTATGGACAGCAAATTTTCCTAAATCTGCGCCTATCCATTTTCGTCCCAACTTTTCAGCAACTGCTAACGTTGTCCCCGAACCGCAGAAAAAATCGGCTATAATGTTATCTTTATTGCTCGAGCTTTTTATAATTCTTTCAAGTATTTCTTCATGTTTTTGAGTGGGATATCCAACCTTTTTTTCGCCTCTTAGGGCAGGAACTTCGATAAAATTATCGGGTTTATATTCTGTTACTTCAAAATAAACAATTTCTCCATTTTCATTCCTTAGCCTTTCTGCTTTGCCTGTCTCGGTATTCCAAACATGTTTGCTTGCAGTTCTATACTTATTAGGATCCTTAATTTGTTCAAATATTTCATTCCATATATGATTGCCTTTTTCTTTAGCAAAATAAAAAATAGTTTCTGTATTTTGATGGAATTTTGCTGATTTAGCTTTTAAACCAACGGCTGTATAATGAACAACTAATTCATTTTGAAAATTTTTCTCATTAAACACTTCATCAAGAGCCAGCCTTATAAGAGAATTTACTCTCCAATCACAATGCACATAAATACTTCCATCATCGGCAAGCAAATCTCGCATAAGAGCAAGTCGTTCATAAATCATAGCGATGAAAGAATCAGTACCTTTACCCCAGGTGTCGCGGTAGGCGATTTCTTCTAAGATATTTGGCTGTTTTGTGAAAGTATCATCACCAATTTCTATGTCCATTGAAAAATCCGCGCCGACGTCGAAAGGCGGGTCGATATAGATGAGTTTAATTCCTCCCTGTTTTTCGATTTCCTCTCGCATCGGGCCGTTTTTCAGCGAAGAAAGGATAAGTTTGTTATCGCCCCAGATAAGTTTATTTGTCCAGCCTTTTAATTGTCTGCCCCTGCCGTCGAGGTCGAAAAGCATTGACTGTTCGCTGGCTTTTTTCTTTTCCCCTCTGGGTTCATCGACTTGTTCTATAACCTGAAAAGGCAGGACAACATTGCAGATTTCGTTCGTTTTTCCGTTCCAGACAAGCTCAACTTCTCTTTTTTCTCCAAAAAGCAGAAAGCGGAATTTATCATCGAGGGGTTTGCCTTGTTCAAGACATTGCAGGATTTCTCTTTTTTCTGTTTCTGTGAGTTCAATTTTCGCCATCAGCCGCCCTTTTCCGCATATTACCAAGCTGTAAGTATAACTCATTGTGCGGGAATATGGGGCGGGTGTCAAGGTTGTAAATAGCGTATAGCGTACAGCGGACAGGGGATAGGAGATAGGGGATAGGAGATAGGGGATAGGGGAGAGGCAAGAACCCCCTCGGCATTCGCAAAGGCGAATAAAGGCCGAGGGGCTAAATATAATAGAACAAGAAACGACATTTATAAAAAAAAGCCCCGGGCTGTTTCAGCGAGCCCCTTCGACTACGCTCAGGACGGGGCGGGGCCGGGATGTAATTATGAGATATTTCGCGAATCAGAATCTATATGTAAGTGCGACCGAGAACGACGGAGCCAGTGACGTGTAACCAGCCTCGGCTTCGCCGAAGCCGTAATTGCGCTTGTTGTAGCTCTCATCGAACCAGCCCATCACGTTATGAGCCGTGAAGCGAACATTGCAGTTCTCGGTAAATTTATAGCCCATACCGAGATTCAGATAAACGCTGCCGCGGAACGGTGCGGTGAAACCGTCGGTGTACCTGTCGGCATCTGTGAATCTCTGGTCTCTGAATTCCGCATTATCCTTCTTGCCCGGATAACCCCAGTAAATGCCCAGTGAGCCGTCCAGGCTGAGCTTATCCGTCGCGTCATAATGCGCCGTTAGCTTCGTTACGTGATTGCTCCAGTTCGCCAAATCGTGACCATACCCGTAAGGCTCAGCAGTCAAAAACGTAACCGTGGTGTTGTCAACCAAACCCATGTTTATCAGCTTGGTATAACCGTGAGACAGGGTAATTTTCGCCTTGTCTGTTTTATATGTCATTTCGCCTTCGATACCGAAAGTCTCCAGCTTGCCCAGCGGTGAAACGGCATAAGTGCCGCCAGCGCCCTCCTCAGTGCTTGTCCAGGCAATTACGTTATGAGCCGTATAAAAACCTGATACTGCCAGCCATAGATTTTTTGTATGCTGCCTTTCCCATCGCATCTCATAATAATCCATCGTTTCATAATCGCTAAGCTGGCTTTCCATATCATTATATATTTTCATCTGCTCGGCCGTACTGGCACGCGTCGAACGCTGAACGATAAACTTCAATGTATCTTTTTCCGTCGGCGTATAAACCAAAGC
>JBBABK010000278.1:0-3096 GCA_041657685.1 Phycisphaerae bacterium
CTCGAAGCAGCAGCAGATATTAACACGGTTACGCTCGACTGGAATGATAACGCCGAAAGCACGCTCGCCGGCTATAACGCATACCGCGCAACGGCCGCGGACAGCAACCTTGTTAAACTGAACAGTTCGCTTATCACCGCTTCTGATTATAATGATGTCAACGTTCCGCTCGACACGACCTATCATTATGCCGTTACGGCCGTAGACAGCAATTCCTACGAATCCGATTTTTCGAATGAAGCTATCGTATTCGGCGGCCCCTTCGGTGATTTTACAGGAAATCTTTATCTCGACTTGAATGACCTTTCGGTCTTTCTGAATTACTGGCTGCTTAATAATTGCGACCAGACATCCGGCGTGGACCTCGACGACAATTGCAATGTGAACTTCATCGAATTTTCCACTCTGGCGAACAACTGGAAGCAATAATTCTAATTTGACTTCAAAACTTTTCTGTTTTTTGTAATTCGCTAATATTCGGTTTTTTACTGGCAACGGCGAGGGACTCTTTATACAGATTATCAAGGCCTTCAAATGCCTTCATAACCGCCGCACCTTTGCGGACAAATATCGGCATCTTATATGAAGGCGCATCGACCATTACATCCTGCCCGCCGTCATAAACTTTGCCGTCCCAGACATACACCCACTGCTCAACAGCCGGCAGATACAAACTTTTCCGCTCGACGCCCTTTTGCCACACCGGCGAAACCAGAATATCAGGCCCGTAAAAATACGTCTCCCAATCCTCCCACGACCTCACTTGCTCCGGATATTCGAGAAACATCGGCCGAACAATCGGCACGCCCTTGTCGCGAGCCTCTTTCGCGCAAGTGTAACTGTAATCCATCAGCCGTGTATGAAGTTGCGCGTACAGCCGCCAAATCGCAATCAGTTCCGCGTCATATTTAGGCTCATTCTTCATATCCCAAAGCCCGCGGTCTTCCGTCGGCCCGACTTCCATAATCGGCGAAAAGCAGCTAAACGCCAGCCACCGCGCTGTCACCTCCCTATCCAGTTCACCGCCCCAGTAACCACCGGTGTCCGAACCCCACAGCGGATAGCCAATTATCGCGCTTCGCTGCTGGGCGATTATCGCCGCACGCAATCCCTCGGCCGGGCTTGCGATGTCCCCGCCCCAAAAACATCCATACTTGCTGCTGCCGGTATATCCCGCGCGAGGCAGCAAAACAAAATCTTCGCCGCGCACCTTCTTGCAAATCTCCCACGTTGCTTCGATATACTGCCGCGGGTAATCATTACGATTTTCCCGCGTACTTCTGCCGTCATAAGCAGAAAAATCCTTCGACGAAGGCGTCAATTCCTCCGCCCGGTCGAGTTTGAATCCCGCGACGCCGTCATTCAGAACTTTTTTAACGCCGGTATTTTGCCACCATTTTTTCGCATCTGGATTTGTAAAATCAATCAGCGTTCTATCCTCGAGATTAGCTGTTTGCCCCTTTAAGTTATATCCTTTTTCACGCGCCGTCTTTGCCATATCGCCGCTGACCCACGGCGCAATCCAAAGCATAAATTTAATATCTTTTTTGCCAAGCCACTTAATCATTTTCTCCGGCTGAGGCAATCTGTCCCTGTCCCACTCGAAATCATCGTAGCCGTAGCTGCCCACTGCCCAGGGCCTGTCGACCCAGTAAACCCCGCAAGGAATACCAAGCGCATCCATCATCAGTACGTCCTCGACCACCTGGCTGTTATAAGGCGTATTGACATCCGTTCCGTCGTAATAGGTCTTTTGATTGATATGATTGTCCCGCCACCGCCAGGACGAAAACGCCCACCTCGGCGGCAAAATCGTCGGCCCCACGTTCAGACTATGTGCGCTCACAATCGCCATCGGCTCATCAGCCGTATAAAGAATCATCTCCAGCGATTTGCCCTCGAACGAAATACCAACCGCTTCTCTGTTCGCTTTGCAGAAATCATAAACCCCAGGCCATGTCCCCTTTGTAAACAATCCGTATCCGCGCGACGAAATATAAAACGGACAGTAAAGCGAAACCGTCGGCTTGACAAACATCTCCACCCGCTGCCCGCGAAGATTCAACGCGGCTTTAATTCCCTTTTCCCACGACAGCTTCTGGTCACCGTCAACCGTCCGCTCGAAGCACCCCGTAAAATATTCATCATCGGCCGCGCTCAGCGCAAATCCCCATTTATTAATGCCGGCATTCGGCTCAGCGGTGAATTTATTTCGTAATTGTCACCGTTCGGTTGTATCGCAACTTTTACAATTCTCTCATCTTCGGTTTTCCATTCGCCGCGAAAGCCGTTTTCTATTTCCTGCATCTGCACCGGCTCGCCTGCAAGATATGTTTTGCCTTTATCCGTCTCGTAATAAATGCCGTTTTTCCCGTTAGGGGTGATAACTAACGCCTCATCGAGATTATCATTATCGATTTCGAATGAGATTAATTCATTTTCGCCCTGTGCCTGCGGCGTCACATCCGCAAAAGCCGTTGCCGTCAATAAAATGCAGGTGATAATTACAAATAAGAGGCTATTGATTTTCATTATTACACTCCTGAAAGCTGGATAATTTTGAAAATAGATTAACGCTTATTTCACAGTTAAATAAAGTAAAAAATAAAATTAAAAATCTGTTTTAGGGGGCATTCTGCCGAAAACACCAAAATAAAGGCAGGCGGCGGATGAAAACCGCGGTTTTTTGAGGTAATTTTTTGGACGTACGTTTTTATCTTCAGATTTTGGGTTTATACTTAATATATAGAAGGAAATTTCAACTCATCAAAACCCATACTCGCACATGCCAAATGGCCGACGTTTGGCCTATTGACCAATCGCCTTTTAAAAAAAAAGATTTTATAGGGCTTTGTGCAAGGCCTATCGATTCGGAGAAGACTCAAAAGCAATATGAGTTCAACGTTAGCGGGGCATTTTTTGATTAATCGCCCGCAGTTATATGCCGATAAAGTTTTCGTTTAGTCAGCAATAAAACTAAATTAACTTGAGGTGTTCAGATGGGGATTCAAAACTGGTCGGATGATGTGATTCTGGTTGACCTGCCGACGGAACCGGAGATGGGCGAAGAACTTGTAAACGTAACCAGTATGGTCC
>JBBABK010000279.1:0-3089 GCA_041657685.1 Phycisphaerae bacterium
AAACAAATGTAATTGTATTAAGTCACGGGCATTATGACCATACAGGCGGACTATCAGGCGTTCTTGATTTTGCCAGGAACGCTCAGGTATATTTGCATTCTGATGCCCTTGAAGCCAAATATGGCTGTAAAGACGGAATGTCGCGATATATCGGGATGTGCCGTGAAAGCAAACAGCGATTAAGTGAAATGTTAAAAAGCGGCAGAGTGACATATACGAACAATGCAACGGCGATTTGTGACGGTGCAGTAATTACGGGGCAGGTGTCTCGCAAAAACGAATATGAAGATACCGGCGGAGAATTTTATAATGACGAAAGTTGTTGTGTAATAACAGACACTTTGATGGATGACCAATCGTTATTTTTTGAAAGTCCGAAAGGCCTTGTTGTTGTTTGCGGCTGTGCTCACTCAGGTATAGTCAATACGCTTAATTACATAAGCACATTAACAAAACAGAATAAAATATATGCCGTCATCGGAGGGATGCATCTTGTTAACGCAGGTGCTGAGAGAATCGAGAAAACCATTAGCACTTTCGAAAAATACGATATTCAGAAAATTGCGCCCATGCACTGCACGGGAGACGAAGCCGCCAGGAAAATGAAGGCTTTCCGGCCGGAAAGATGTTTGACTTTGGGTGTTGCAGGGCAATTTTGCACTTAATTATTATGGTATATAACCAAAAAAATAAAAGTGGGTAGAAAGTTATGCCGAGACCTTTTAATTTCAGACGCGTCGGGCGGATGCCGGCTTGCAGCTATTATAAGCCGCAGGGGATCCCGCTGCGAGTGCTGGAGCAGATAAACCTGACTGTCGATGAAATCGAAGCGATTCGGCTGGTGGATTTGGGCGCGATGTATCAGGAGGAAGCGGCGAAACAGATGAACATTTCGCGGCAAACGCTGGGGCGGATTATCGAATCGGCACACAAGAAAATCGCGGACGCGCTTGTGAACGGCAAGGCGTTATCAATCGAAGGCGGTGTGTACGAATTGGATAACAGTACCCAAAGCGGTCCGATGCGGGGACACGGCCGAGGTCGAGGCGGCTGCGGTCGCGGAGGCGGACGAGGACACGGCCGGGGTTGTCAATAATTATAATTCGAAGCCGGGGATGGGAGTATTGCATGAGGGGCAGGCGGAGTTTTCGATTTTGTTTTCAGTGACATAGTAGCCGCGACGGGAGATGAGCAGCTTGCCGCAGTTGTGGCAGAATGTCGATTCGGATTTCGAACCGGGGATGTTGCCGGGATAGACGTATTGGAGGCCTGCCTGTTTTCCGATTCGTTCAGCTGATTCGATTGTCGATATCGGGGTCGGGTATGAATCTTCGAGCTTGTATTGCGGGATGAATCGGCTGATGTGCCAGGGGACATTTGGGCCGGCCTGGTTAACGATAAAATCCGCTATTTGTTTTAGTTCATCGGGAGAATCGTTCTGGCCGGGCACTATCAGGGTGGTAATTTCCAGCCAGATATTAGTTTGGTTTGCGATGTACCTGATGGAATCGAGAACAGGCCCGAGGCGAGCCTTGCAGAGGTCGCGATAATAATTATCGCTGAATGATTTGAGGTCGATGTTAATTGCGTCGAGCCAGTCTTTTGCGAAATCGATTGCCTCTATTGTCATATAGCCGTTGCTGACAAAAACATTTTTCAGACCGTTTTGCTTTGCGAGTTTGCCGGTCTCGGCGCACAGTTCCATAAAAATTGTCGGCTCGGTGTAGGTGTAGGCGATGCTTTTGCAATTATCGCGCAGTGCGGCGGTGACGATTTGCTGCGGGCTGACGGATGCACCTTCGATTTGTCCGCTTTCGAGAGCGGCCTGGCTGATTTGCCAGTTCTGGCAGAACGAGCAGCGGAAGTTACAGCCGACGCAGGCGATGGAAAAACTGTGCGAGCCGGGCTGGAAATGGAAGAACGGTTTTTTTTCAATTGGGTCGGGATTGGCGGCGCAGACTTTGTTGTAATTAAGGGAATATAATACGCCGTCGATGTTTTTGCGAACGCAGCAATGGCCGAGCTTGCCGTCATCAATCAAACAGCGGAAATTACAGAGATTGCAGCGGACTTTTTTATTTTGTTCCGGCTGCCAGAGAACGGCTTGTTTGAGCTTTGACGTATCAGTCATAGCTTCTTTACGCAATTAAATAGTTTTATGTTTGGGCATAACTTTGAGCGAGCACTTTAATCGGGTGGGTGACGGTCTTGTTGCTGATGTGCTCGATTTGCATCTTGCAGGCGGAGCATTCGGTCAGGACGTAATCAACTTTGGATTTTTCGAGCGTTTTTTTGACATTCGCGGCGATGCGTGTGCTCAGCTCGTAATTTTTCTTCTGCATTCCGAATGTTCCTGCGATGCCGCAGCAGCCGGCCTGGATATCAATTACTTCTGATTTGCATAATCTCCGAAAAAGCTCTGCCGTCGCCCTGCCGCTGCCGACGGCGCACAGGTGACAGGGTAAATGATAGAGATATTTTTGGGGTTTGCAGTCCTTCGGCACGGCGAGTTTGTTTTGATTATGCAGGTCGAGCAGGTAATTCATCAGCTCGAAAGTACTTTTTGTTACAAGTTTGGCGTCGTCGCCGGTGACGTAATTTTTTAATTCATCTTTCAGGCAGAGCGCGGCGCTGGGTTCGGAGCAGATAATTTTATAACCGTCGCGGACGGCCTGTGCGAGATATTTTACGCTGAATTCGAGGTCGCGTTTTGCGCGTTTGGTGTCGCCGTAGCAGACAGCGGGCAGCGGCGCGGGGCGCTGTTTGGGAATTATTACTTCGATATTATTGCGGCGAAGAACATCGAGGACGGCAAAACCAAGTTCGTGGTCATTATAGTTGGCATAGGTATCAACGAAATACGCAACCTTATCGACTGGCTTGTCAACGGGCGGCAAGGACTGTAGATAGCGTGAACCGGTTTTGATAAAAGATTTGCCGGCGAATTTCGGAAGTGAGCGGCGTTTATCGAGACCCATTGTTTTTTCGAGCACCCACTTGGTAATCGCAAGATTGGTCGCGAAATTGGCGAGCGGGCCAAAGGTGGAACCCGTAATACTGAGCAGGCGGTTATTGCTGAGGACTTTTTG
>JBBABK010000280.1:0-3072 GCA_041657685.1 Phycisphaerae bacterium
GCGTGGCTGGAGGAGGCGGGGTTTGGTTCGATTAATGAGCAGACGGCATACGTTATAAATAAACCGGATGCCAGGGGAGTGTTGAGGGAGTTCCCGATTTTTCTGATAACGGCCGTGAAGAAATAATTTTAATTTTTTATTCTTGGGGGGGTTCGGGGAGGTTGCCTGCCAGGAGCATCGCGACGGGTTTCAGCGTACCGAAGCGGGAGAGAATGATACGAATTACAGACGTAATCGGCACGGCGAGAATCATACCGACGCCTCCCCACAGCAGTCCCCAGAAAGACAACGCAAGGAGCACTGTCAGGGGATGAATCTTCATTGTTTTGCCTAATAGTTTCGGTTCTATGATACTGCCGATGACGTTCTGCACTATGCCGGGCAGGATAATGACGAGCAGCACCATCCAGCCGCTTTCGTACTGCATAACGGCGACGGGCAGCGGGAGGAAGGTTGCGATAATCGAGCCGATGGAAGGGATGAAGTTTAAAATAAAGGCGAGCACGCCGAAAACTTCGGCAAGCTGCAGGCCGAGCAGGCGGAGGATGAGCCAGACGCAGATTCCGGTCGTGATTGAAACGGCGGTTTTGATGACGAGGTATCTTCTTACATCGGCTTCGATTTCGGCGTAGAGTTTTGGTTTTTTCGCGTAGGGGTCACGGCCTATTACGATGAATATTACAAAAATCATTACGAGAAACGCGCTTGTGACGAAATTGAAAAATCTGCCGAAGAGGCCCTGAAGGAAATTGGGAATTCTTTTCTGCATCTCAGAGGTAATTTCGGAGACGTTGATTTTTATTCCGTGCTGTTCGAGCGCATCTACGGCCCTTTCGATGAAGGCGGTGGTGCTTTCGATGTACTGCGTTATAAAGGGTTCGGACTGCTGTTGCCGGCCGGATGTGTCACCTGCGCTGCCGACTGTCGAAAAAATTGACAGAACCGCCAATTGTATAAACAGGAAAAGAATGAAAAGTACGACAAGGCAGATAAAGAGAGTGACAACGGCGGCAATGTACCGCGGGATTCGCAGTTTTCGCACCTGCAAATCGAGGAGGGGCGCGACGACCACGCCGATAAACAGGGCGACGACGAACGGAATTAATACCGCACTTGCGTAAACGAGGACGAAACCGACGGCCACGGCGGCAATGCATACGAGTGAGGCAACCATAATCCAGCTTCGTTCGCCGAGATGACGTGCAGGCATATTCGAACCTTTCCAAAAACCGCAAACAAGTATAGCTGCACATTCATAATTTGTCAGTTGAAAAGTTCGGCCGGAGATTTGTTTTGAAAATAAACGGTATTATTTATCACCGGGGATTTTTTTGTCACGCAGGATGTGATGATAATGCTGCGCGAAACGGTGCGCTTCGTCGCGGACGTACTGCAGGAGTTTTAGAGCGGGCGAAGTGCGCGGCAATTTCAAAGGCGCTGCCTGGCTCTGGAGATAAATTTCCTCTTCGCGCTTGGCAATCGAAGCCAGCTTCAAATTGATGATTGATGATTGATTATTGATTATTTTTTTGTCCGCGTTCTCCGCGGTGAATAGTTTTTTTAGAGCATCTTCTGCTGCGTGGAGTTGTCCCAGTCCGCCGTCGATTAAAACCAAATCGGGCCAAAGCTCCTCGCCTCGCAGCGCGTACTTGTATCTTCGGCTGACGACCTCGGCAATCATCGCGTAATCATCGATGCCTTCGATAGTTTTGATTTTGAACCTGCGGTAGCCGCTGCGAAACGGTCTGCCGTCGATGAATTTTACGAGCGAGCCGACCGCTTCGTTTCCGCCGATGTGCGCGATGTCAATTCCTTCTATGATTCGCACAGGCTCCGATGAACCGAGCAGCTTTTGCAATTGTTCGAGCGCTTTTGACGGGTCGGTCGCGAAGACCTCCGGCTGAATATCCAGTTCGGGCGTGCCTCTGCGGTCGAGGCGTTCGATGAGTCGGATACGGTCGCGAAACATTGCAGCTTGTTCGTATTGCATCTGTGCCGACGCCTCGTTCATTTCCTGCGTCCACTGACGGATGATGAGCGAGCGTTTTGATTTTAGAAATTTGGTCAGGTCGGTAATTATTTTTTTGTACGGTTTCTGGTCGATGATGGCGGCGCAGGGCGCAGCGCATTGTTTGATACTGTAAAGAAGGCAGGGTCGGAAAAATTTGCGCTTCAAGTCATCGGCGCGGATATCGAGGTGGCACGTTCGGAACTTGAAAATTTTCTGCAGGACTACTAATGTTTGCCGCAGGTCATAGCTGCCGATGAACGGGCCGAACAGTCGGCTGCCCTTTTCGCGGGGTTTGCGGGTGATATATACGCCGGGGAAATCATCGCCGGTTGTGATTTCGAGATACGGAAAAGTTTTGTCGTCCACGAGGTCTGTATTGTACGGCGGACGGATGTCCTTGATGAGCCTCGCTTCTTTGAGCACCGCGTCCACCTCATTGGCGGTTTCGAGATAATCGACCGTCTCGACCTTTTCGACCATTTCGGCAATTCGAGGGCCTCGCGACGCGACCAAATCCGCGCTCGGCTGGAAATAACTTGCGACCCTGCTGCGGAGACTCTTGGCCTTGCCTATATAAAGGACCTTTTCCTTAGGGCCTTTCATAAAATACAGCCCCGGTCCGCCCGGCAGGTCCTTAATTTTGTCCCGTATCTGCTCGATTCGCGTTTTGTCCTTTTCATCTGTCATATCTAACTGTTATTTTATCCGCGAGAGCTGGGATATAAAAGCCATTTTGCCGAGTTACGGTAAATGATAAAATCTTTGGTGTAAGTGAAATGCTTAGGGATAATGACTGATGAACGATTTGCAATTGAAACCAAATCAGACAATCCTGTTCACCGGCGACAGTATAACCGATGCCGGCAGGAGCGAGCGTGCCTATCGGCCGTTCGGAAACGGATATGTTCATTTCACCGCGAATTATATGCTGGCTAAGTATCCGCAGTACGATTTGGGCATTATCAATACTGGTATCTCGGGTAACACGGTCGGCGACCTGGAACGAAGATGGGAGCGAGACTGTCTTGCACACCAGCCGGATGTGCTTAGTATGCTGATAG
>JBBABK010000281.1:0-3065 GCA_041657685.1 Phycisphaerae bacterium
GTGAACTACCGCAGGCTCGGAGAAATCAGTTACTGGATATTCGCCGGAGTATTATTTCTGCTTGTAGTTTTACTAATCGGCAAAATCATCAGTTTACCGTTCGTTCCGACGATTAACGGCACGCATCGCTGGATTGTTTTTACAATTGCCGGCCGGGAGTTGCCTGCGATTCAGCCTTCCGAGTTATGCAAGCGCGCCTATATCCTCGCGCTTACCTGGTATCTGAGATTCCGAAGCAACTACCGCAGTATCAAGGCACTTATCGGGCCGTTTGTGATTACGCTTGTCCCTATGGTACTGATACTACTTGAGCCGGACCTCGGCACCGTGATGCTGATGATGCCGGTGCTGCTGATGATGGTTTTCGTGGCAGGGGCACGGATAAAACATTTATTAGTTATCGCCCTGCTCGCTCTTTTAGTCAGCCCATTGTTCTGGATGGTTATGCGGCCGTATCAGAAAATGCGAATTGCGAGCGTCTTTTTACAAAGCGAAAAAATACAGCAATTAGCGGAGAAGCATCAAGGAATTACCAAGATCATACTCGGCAACCGATTCAATCAGCGGCGATGGGAGGCAGGCTACGGCTTCCACCTGACACGTTCTAAATACGCAATCGCCTCCGGCGGCCAATCGGGTCAGGGCTTTAGGCAGGGTCCGTTTATAAAATACAACCAGTTCCTGCCGGAAAGTCACAATGATTTTATTTTCGCCATCATCGCCCATCAGTGGGGCTTCTATGGTGCGCTTGGCGTTCTATTTCTTTATGTTATTATTTTCCTTTGCGGCATCGAAATTGCGCACCAAAATACCGACCCGTTCGGTCGGCTTCTCGCTCTGGGTATCACCGTGATGCTTGTTGTTGAGGTTCTGGTCAACGTGAGTATGACACTCGGCCTGATGCCGATTACCGGCCTGACGCTGCCGTTTGTAAGTTACGGCGGCTCGAGCCTGCTGACCAGTATGCTTGCTATCGGCATTTTGAACAACGTCGGTCGCGCACGCCCTTTTTCCGTCGCACCAAAACTTTTTGAATAGATACATCATCGCTTTATTGCTAAATCACATTCTTACAGGTATAACATCTGCCTAATGGTGAAGGGATTCAGGCAGATTGCAGTTTTTACGGTGGCAAGTCGTGTCCTCGGGTTTATAAGGGACATGCTGTTCGCGTATTTCCTCGGTGCGGGCGCGCTGTTCGACGGCTGGGCAATCGCATTTAAAATTCCCAATCTCGCGCGACGCATCTTCGGCGAAGGAGCGCTTTCAGCATCTTTCATTCCCATCTACAGCGAAGAACTTCACCGCCGGCCTGAAACGGCTGACAAATTAGCCAGTACTGTCGTCAGCGTTCTGACAGTCGTCCTGACGGGAATCGTCATTCTCGGCGAGGCAATCATCTGGGGCTATTACCTCTATACAAAAAGCAATCCTGAAACGGCGATGAAGCTGGAACTGGCCGGCATAATGCTACCGCATATGCTGCTGATATGCATCGTCGCGATACTGGGCGGGATTTTAAATACGCATCGCCACTTCGCCGCACCGGCGTTGTCGCCGATGGTTTTGAATATTTTCATTATTGCTTCACTGACGCTTGGCGGCTGGTTTTTTTCAATACCCGCCGAAAAACTCGTGTACATCACCGCGGTATCGGTCATTCTCGCGGCAATTACCAAACTGGGTATGCAATTTATACCTCTGCACAGTCGCGGGATACATATCAGGCCGTCGTGGGAAGTGCAAAACGAGCAGTTCAAAAAAATTATTATGCTGATGTTGCCGATGATGATTGGTCTGACCGCAACACAGATAAATACACTGGCTGATGATTTTATCGCATTGTGGTTTTCAGGCTCGCCGGAAAAAGGGGAATACTTTTTATTATTTGGAAATCAAATCCGCTACCCGATGTGGGCCGGTTCGGTTTCGCACCTGTATTATTCGCAGCGGCTTTACCAATTCCCGCTCGGCGTGCTCGGCATTTCACTGGCCACCGCTATATTTCCCGTTATGAGCGCAGATGCCGCTCGCGGAGACGCAGCCGCGCTGGCAAAAACTATATCGCGCGGGATGCGCGGCGCGATTTTCATCGCGATTCCGGCGACGGCGGGAATGATTCTCGTCAGCAAAATAATCATCAGGGCCGCCTTCGAGCACGGGGCTTTCAGTCAGGCTGATACAGAAATTACATCAGTCGTGCTGATATTTTATTCGCTTGGTCTTTGCGGCTATTTCCTACAGCAGATTGTAACCCGCGCTTTTTATTCCCTGCAAAATTCCAAGTTGCCGGCACAAACTGCGGGTATTGCGGTAATTGTCAATTTAACGCTGAACCTGACTTTGATTTGGTTTATGGGGGCGGCTGGTCTGGCTTTATCGACTGCAGTATGTTCTTATCTGCAGGTAGCAATTATGATGACGCTGCTAAGCAGGCGATATGAAGAAGTTAATTACCGCAATCTTCTGATAACTATTACCAAAAGCGCTGTTTCTTCCGGTGCGATGTTTATCGCCGGTATCGCAATTCTGCACCTTGTCGAGCCGTGGCCGATTAACACGAAATACGACGTGCTCCGGCTGCTGACAATCATCCTTCCCTGTGCGGCCGTTTATATCGCAACCGCCCTGCTGCTGAAAACCAAGGCCGTCAGTCTGGTCATCGGCTCGCGCCGGCCCGGGAAATAATGAACATCACTTCAGGCAAAATCGTACGAAATCCCCATATGGCGGACCGGGTTTAACGACCCTTTCAGGGCAAAAAAACTGCATAATCGGCCCCTTTATGTACCTAAAGCCGGCCCCCGAATTGCCCGATAAAACATCGGTTGAATTTGTAAACTTACCGGAGAATAGGATGTTCGCAATAAAGTGGGCAACAGCTCTGCAAATGCTCTGCCTTTGCGCCCTTTCGGCGTTCGCACAGCCCCTGCGCAATGAACAGCAGCTATTCTCCCCCACTGCCGCTTTGGCGTTTTACAACCTCGCCGAGAACGTTACAGGCTCAGGGTCCGAAAAGTCAATTGTATCGGACCGGCAGGCCGAGCAGGCACTTATTTTTTTAA
>JBBABK010000282.1:0-3060 GCA_041657685.1 Phycisphaerae bacterium
CTCTTCGCTAAAAGGCCAGGTACCTTCCACGGCCCCCATCAGCATCTGGTGATACTGAGCCAGTCTCTGGCCGTAGTTATCTTCCCGCAGAAAACGAGCCAGTGCGTATGACTGGCTGTAAAACGCCTGAACGGCCTCTTCGCCCGCGTAAACAACTTCGCCGGGATTAAGGCCGATTAAAACTTTTAGAGGAATCATTTTTTTTCTGGCAAGGCTGAGTTTCAGTCCGCCGAGGCGATTATAATTCTGGCTCGGGTCAAATACGAACAGGCCGTCTTCATTTCGGTTCGACTCGAATGTCATCGCAATGCCCTCATCGAGCCAGCTTGGCAGGCGATACCTGAAATGTCTTTTGTTAAACTGATGCCATCCCTCGTGCCCGAGTACGCTGAATGTTACGTCGCTCCCGATGTTATACGCTACGCAGGCATCCTTCAGGCAATACGCACCTGATTTTATTTTGAGGTAGACTGGAGCATTGTCGCCGGCGAATAACTTCGTGAATTCTTCCCATTGTTTGCGCTCGGCAAAAAGGTATATAGGCAGCTTGTATCGTGTTTCAATCGGCTCGGCAAGCTGTTTTTGATAAGCGTTATACGCGGATTCCACAAAGCCCGGCACCCTCGACAGTATTAACGGTTCGAGTAAGGTCGTGTATACTTCATAATGTTTTGTTGTTAATTTCAGACCGGGGCCGTAAGTGTTTTCCCACGGCTCTACTGATTCGAGCATAGGCGGTTTTTTTAATTTTAAATAACTAATCATGCCCTCAGGCGTGTCTATTCGTTTGGATTTGCCGACGACGGCGGCATTGCTGATAATGAGCAATGCTGTGAATACCAAAATGAAACTTTTTTTATACTTAATCAGCATCAGCACACTCGACTATTTAATATCTTTAAACACAGCGCCGAACACTTCCGCCGTGAAAAGCAGAACGTCCGTATTCGGGTCTTTCCAGGAGTTCGCGGGTAAGCCCGCTTTATGCGAGCAGCAGTACGAGAGAAATTGTTCTTTAGTCCATCCTGTTTCCGCGGCGACCTGCGGCAAAAAGCAGCCTGAAGCGCATCCTCTTTTGATATAAATACCGTCAACTCCGAGCCGCAAACTAAGCGGGTCGTCGGTCTTTTTCAACGGGGACAATATCGAAATTTCAATGTCAAGCTCGCTCAATTCGTCCGGAGTAATCGGATTATTAAAAAATCTCACGTCGTTAGTTGACGATGCGACTGCCATATTGCTGACTAACTGAACCAGCGGAATATCGGAAATGAACTGGCCGATGCAGCCGCGGAGTTGTTCGCCGTTTTTTATAGTGACAAAACAGCCGCATTTCTCATTGAGCTGGGGGTCATCCGACTTAACCATCGGCGCAGGTTTGCCGTTAATCACCGCTTCGATTGTTTTTTTCGCGGTACTGAGCAGGGTCTGTCTTTGTTTATCATCCATTTCAGCCGCCGAATATGTGACTCAGTTTTCTCATTATAAAAGCCAGCAAAGCCAGTACTATAATAGCAATAACAGTGGCGATGTTAAAATACTTCTCTATCAACCGACGAGCCTTTTGGCCGAAAAAATAGAACAGCAACGCCTCGCCGCCGAATCTTATGGTCCTGAATATAAGACTTACGCCGACGAATTTAACCAGGGAAATTTCTGCCATGCCGCCTACCCAACTGAAAAGCATATACGGTACCGGTGTTAAAGCAGAGACAGAAACCGCCCAGAAATCATACTTTTTATACATATCCAGCGCCAAATTTGCTTTCTGTCCTAAGTTTAATGGCCCGAAGCTGATTTGTTCGAAAAAATTTACGACTCTTTCTCCGCCGATGGCCAGTCCGAGAATAAACGCGATTGTCCCGCCCAGAACCGAGAAAAAAGCGCAGGTCAGCCCGTATCTCAGCGAACGTTTAGGCCTGCCCAGGCACATTCCTATCACCATCACATCAGCCGGAATAGGTACACAGACCGGCTCAGTCAGAGCAAGCAGGATAAGAGCCAGCATTCCATACTTAGTGTCAGCCCAGTGAACAATCCAATTATACAGCCTGCGATGCCAGTGCCACCATGCGACCTTGCCGCTGGGATTTGTTTGCTGCTCGCTGCTTGTTTTCGATGGTTCATCGTTTATCATATTTGAGTTCCGCTTTTTACAGTTTATTTCTTTTTAGGGTACTCAAAATAAGGTTGTTTGATTATACTGTCAACGCGCAAGTTTTTTAGGAGTCAACGGATATATCTATGGCTGAATATAAGCAAATAACGAAAATGGCCGGTGCGGTTCGGATTCTTGCGCCTGCCAAGCTCAATCTTTCTCTTCTGGTGGCAGGCAAAAGGCCCGACGGTTTCCACGAGATTGAAACCATAATGGCCAAAATTAACTTGTTCGACGAATTGACCATTGAGCACGGCGACAAAGAAGGTATCGAGTTAATCTGTACCGGGCCGCAATGGGCGCCTCAGGGCAGTGACAATCTCGTTTATAAGACCTGTGAAAGTTTTTTGGAAAGGGCGAATAAAAAAGAAAATTTAAAAATAACGTTATCGAAAAATATCCCGGCCGGGGCAGGCCTCGCATCGGCAAGTACGGATGCAGCGGCGGTTTTAATCGGTTTAAATGAATTTTTAAGTACCGGGTTCTCCAAAGATGAACTGTCGGAGCTCGCAGCACGGTTAGGCAGCGATGTGGCATTTTTTTTGGGCGGGCCTTTGTCGGTTTGCACCGGAAAAGGTGAAAAAGTACGTGAAATTAATAGAAATTTTAATTTCAATGCGATTTTGATTCTGCCTAAGATAAGTTGTTCAACTAAAAGAGTTTACGAAAACTATAAGCACGACGAGCAGAGATTTTGGGCTTTAAAGAGAAAAATTGATTCACTTATAGAAAAAAACAGGATTGATTTAGTAGTAAAAATGTGCGCAAATATGCTGGATTTGGTGTGTTTTGATTTATACAGGGAGCTTGCAGAACTAAAAACTCAGTTGGAATCTCTGTATGTTAAACCTTTGTGTTTGAGCGGAAGTGGTTCAGCGATGTATTACTATATAGAGGAATCC
>JBBABK010000283.1:0-2290 GCA_041657685.1 Phycisphaerae bacterium
CACGGATGTTTACCAGGGCGTTGAAATGCCGACCTGTGAAACCGACGATTTCCTCGCCCCGTAAACAATCTCACCTCAATTAACATTTATTGCCCAAAAATCCCTTTTTGCAGTCATTTGCCATATAGGGGATTACCTTATACAAAATTAAGATTTTTCCCCTATTTTCATAAATGAAACTTTTGTTATTATCTGACTCATGAATTATCAAGGAAGGATTGAAAGAGTCACTAAACCCCCCAAGATAAATCAAGATGGCTTGATGCATAAAGTAATCCGCTAACGCGGTTCAAATAAAACCTTTCTTTCGAGTGAACATTTTTTAGGAGTATATGTTATGAAGAAGATTGCGTATAAGATTATCCCCATTTTATTCCTGTTGACATTAGCTGGTTGCTACAGTTGTCAGTCATGGAATAATATGTGGGGTACAGGTCCTGTTGACCAGAGCGTTGCCCATAAGTTTTTCCTGGACAAGCAATGCAAACCGCTGCAGCCTGCACCGCCTGCCAAACCGGCAGAGAAACCGAAACCACAGCCCCAGAAAGTCGAGCCGAAAACAACATCCTGCGGCCCGTCTTCAGTGAGTCGGGCTTATCCATGTGATGATTGCGGCGTGGTGAAAATCAGTAAGATGATGCCGAGCGAAGTGGCTCGCGGCTCAACGTTCGCATACGACATTATCGTGAAAAATGTTTCCGATATGATTGTCACCGATGTAGTGGTTACAGAGAATCTTGGTGCCGATTTCAAGTATGTAAGCTCGACGCCCAGCGCACAGGCAAACGGCAGCACACTCATTTGGAAGATGGATAAGCTCGAACCAGGCGAAGAAAAAACTATTAAGGTTAACGGTTCTGCCGAGGCGGAAGAATGTGTCAAAAGCTGTGCCACAGTTACATACCTTATGCCCGCTTGCGCCAACGTTAAAGTTGTTCAGCCGGCACTCCGCCTTACCAAGTCGGCTCCGACTGAAGTTCTGATTTGCGACCCAATCCCGGTAAAAATAACAGTGACAAATACCGGAACAGGCGTTGCCCGGGATGTCAAGGTTGTTGATAATCTGCCGCAAGGCCTGACAACAAAAGACGGCCGCTCCAGCGTCACTCTCGATGCCGGAACATTGGCCGCCGGACAGTCCAAAAGCTTCGAGATGGACCTTAAAGCATCTAAGCCCGGAACATATACCAACAAGGCAACTGCGACCGCTGCCGGTAATCTCCAGTCAGAGGCTACAACACAAACCGTTGTTCGTCAGCCCATTCTGGCTATAACAAAAACCGGTCCGGAGCAAAGATACCTCGGCCGCGATGTAACGTATGACATCACGCTTTCCAACAAGGGCAACGCGCCGGCCCAAAGCACTGTTCTTGAAGACCAGCTACCCGCAGGGGCGAAATTCGTTTCAGCTACCGGCGGCGGAACACAGACTGGTTCTAAAGTCACATGGAATATCGGGACACTCGCAGCCGGCGCAAGCCGCTCCGTTAGTGTAACGGTATCTCCGCAGGGCCAGGGTACTATTCGCAACGTTGCCAGTGCCACCGCGACCTGCGCGGAGGATGTAACGGCTTCAGCTTCGACCAAAATCAGCGGAATTGCCGCTGTACTGCTCGAGGTTATCGACCTTGAAGACCCGATTGAAATTGGCAGCAACGAGACTTATGTGATTACTGTTACCAACCAAGGCAGCATAGCTGATACCAACATAAGGATTGCTTGCGTGCTCGAAGAAGAACAAACCTACGTATCTTCGACAGGCCCGACAACAGGCCGCCTCGAAGGTAACAGGGTAATTTTTGGACCGCTCGCAACCCTTGCACCAAAGGCAGAAGCTGTATGGCGTGTCACTGTCAAGGCCAATGCTGCTGGTGACGTAAGATTTGGTGTTTCAATGCAAACTGACCAGATTGTCAGACCCGTTGAAGAAACCGAATCGACGAATCAGTATTAAGAAGTATTGTTATTAAAGAAGGCACCACGGATAATTAATCCGTGGTGCCTTTTTCATACGTTTTTTATAGGAAACTGGTTACAAAAGTCATTGCAAATAGTACCCAATAATAACAAATTTAATTGGAGGTGCCAGAAATGTTAGCTGCAATGGAATGGAACAGTCTTATTGTTGAACCGGTCCGCGAGATGCTGACCAGAATAATGGCCTATCTGCCTATACTGCTGGGCGCACTGTTAATTCTGATTGTTGGCTGGATTGTTGCCAAAATAATCAGGTCGATAGTGGACGCATTACTCAAGGTGATACGCTTCGATATGCTGGCAGATAAGGCTG
>JBBABK010000283.1:2300-3046 GCA_041657685.1 Phycisphaerae bacterium
TTTTGCAGAAGGGGGACTTGAAAATTACTGCCCGACAGATAGTGAGCGGCCTTGTTTATTGGCTCATTATTATTATGGTGCTTGTGATGGTAGCGAACGCGTTGGGGCTGCCGAAGGCTTCGGACATTCTTTCAAATTTATTTGCTTATGTCCCGAAGGTCATAGCCGCGCTGGTTGTACTTGTGGTAGCAATGTTCCTGGCAAGTTTTGTGTCAGGAATAGTACAGATAGCGGCGGGTAATGCGAAATTACCTAAACCTCAACTCCTGGCCGGTATAAGCCGATGGGCAATTATAATCTTCGCATTGACAATTGTACTGACACAGCTTGGAATTGCCCCTCTTCTGGTAAGTGCCACCTTTAATATCATCCTCGGCGGTATTGTTCTTGCGTTGGCGCTTGCATTCGGTTTAGGTGGTAAGGACGCCGCGGCAAAATATCTCGAAGAACTAAAACAAAAACGTTCAGGGATGAACAATTAACATGTCCCTATAATGAAAAAATGCTTCGAGTGTGAATAGAAAATAGGTATGTAGATTTGGTCCGTCAGGCGGTTTGTAACCGTGTGGCTTTGCGTGAATTAGCACATACTTAATATTAAGGAGTATTGTATGACTCCGTTTTTAGTTTGTTTCAGAAAAGGAATGTAAAATGAAAAAATTAATTGCGATTACCGTCCTGCTGGCGATGGTTCTGGCAGCCGTATCGAGCTGCAAGAAGAGCTCTAAAGGCGGCAGTTTTGGCGA
>JBBABK010000284.1:0-3036 GCA_041657685.1 Phycisphaerae bacterium
GTTAGGCTGACGTTTAAATACGATGATAATAACGCAGAATCCGGCAAGGACCTGCCGATAATAGTAAAAGCGGAGATGCTGGCCGTGGACAATTCGTTCGAGAGCAGCTTCGGAATAAACGTTCCGAACAAGATGCAAATCGGATTCTTCGGCATCAGCGGTTTACCTGACTTTCTGCCGTGGTACGATTTGCCGTGGGATTTCTGGGAGCTGCTCGGATTTGTCCCCATACCTGAACTTGGCGGGGTCGATATTCCGGGGACGCTCGAAAGTCTTAAAAATAATATCGGCGTCAATATGAGCAGCGCCGATGCGCTTCCGCTTGGCTCGACGGAAGCTTATCACGACGCACGGGACCTTTTTTCTTTCAGCCTTGAGGATTTGGCAGGGGAATATAAAGACGATATCGCGCCGGAAATTTTTAATAAGCTAAGTGACGAACTCGGCAGCGACGGGATGGATGAACTGCTGACGATAATTCGCCTGACGAAAAATGTGAACAATGACCAGGCCGTGGAATTTCTTACCGACCTTTGCGGCGACGCGGTCGATAAAATCGCAGGGTTCGGGACACTGGCGGCCAGCGGCGACCCGTATTTTTCAGTCGAAGGAATTAAGCTGCGTGTCACGGCCCGCTGCTTCATTCCGGGCGGTAAAGGCAGCGGCATCTGGACTCTGTATTTCACCGAATCGGGACAGGAGCAAACGATTAATTTCAGGGACATTACGCCGTTTATCGAAGACGGTGACAAGCTCAAGGTCGTCATTGACGAAATTATGTACGAGTTCAGGCTGCGGCAGGGAATGAACGCGCAGCTTGGCATTTCTCTTGCCACGGTCAATCTCGATAATACCGAAAAAGTGGTTTCTTATGTGCAGTCCGCCAAAAAATTTACAGAAAGCGATTTCAAGCTTGAAATACCGCTGTCCCCGTCGGATTCTTTGATACAGGGGCTTCGGGTTCATCCCGGATGCGTGTCGGCGAGTGTTAACTGGGCCAGTCCGTCGATACCAGTCAAAGGGACGGTAAAGGCATACAACAGCAGTAATAAGCTGATTAAGACCGTCACCGAAAGCACATTCAAAAATGCGCACAACGTCATAGTGACAGACCTGAAGGAAAATATGGATTATCATTTCGAGGTAAACTGCGTCGATGCGTCGGGCCAGTCAAGCCCGGTTATGACGGCGCAGACCACGACGAAAGCAAATTGCGAGCCTCGTGAAGACCAACTGAGCATTGCCGCGACGAATAAATACGAGGCATTCGAGCTTACAAGCCCAACCGCGACGGCCGGTACAAATTACATCGAATTTTCGTGGACCACTAATACGCCCGGCTCCACCGAGGCGCTGGTTTCGCCGTCGCCGGATTTATCTGCCAATTACGTCGCGTGCGTGAAAAAGGCAAACGGCACCGTGGTGCAGGGCTGGGTCACGAGGGAAGGCGAAAGAAAGATTGAAACAAGCCATCAAATGATGGTAACGGACCTGGAGCCGGGAACGCTTTATTATTACAATATAAAATCGTGGAGATTCGATAATAACGACCCGACGGATAATCCGACGTTCGCGGTCGGCAAAGTCGGGCAAATTTCGACGCAAGCTCTTCCGCCTACTCCGACGGTGAAAGTCAAGGCGGTATTCGGCGGTCAGCCTGTATCGGAGATTCCTGTTATTGCATTGAGAAATGGTGACCCGTCTTTCAGGCTGGCGGTTAATACCGAGAGCACAGGTTTTACGCCGATTATGACATTGCCGAACAATTGTTCGTACACATTCTCGGTAAAAAATCACGCGTACTATCAGGATGTCACTTCATCTAATTTATATCTTTCCAATACAACCCAGGGGCCGCAGAGCGATATTATTTTGCAGCTTACGGCCAGGCCTTCGCCGGGCGGGTACGTTTACGACAGCCAGGGCAATCCCTTGCAAGGCGCGGCCGTTAAGATTGTCGGGAAATCTTACCAAACAACAACCAACGCGGCAGGGCATTACACATTCGAGGGATTCAGTTTCCAAGGGGCGGTCACCGTCGAGGTCAGCAAGGCGAATTACGTGACGAAAAGGATCGACGGCGAGGTCGCAGTGCATGGACTTGTTAAGCAATTTTCGGCTGATAACTGTATCCTGCCAAGCGCACTGGCGAAACTGAATCTGACCGTTAAGAACAATACGGGCACACCGATAAACAACGCTGATGTGATAATCAAAGAGGGAAATACAAAACTCGGCGCGACGCTCAAAACAAATGCACAGGGCAAGGTGACATTCAGCAACAATTTCAATGACAATAACGCCAACTACCACAACCTGACAATACAGATTCAGCCTGCCGCAGGTTCCGGTATTGCGGGCGTCACAACCGAAATGCCTATCGTGGGCGGCTCGGAGCAGAGCCTTGAAATTAACTGCCCGCAGGATACGCAGGGGCCGATGATAACAAATCTGGTAATAATACAACATAGCGAAACTCAGGCATTGGTATCCTTCGATTCGAGCGAGGACGGGACATACAAAGTCATTTACAAAGAGCCCGGCTCAAACACCGAACGCAGCACCAGTCTTCTGTCACTTGCGATAGCGGATAATAAATACATCGGCGGACAAACACTGAACTTCGATAAGACCGGCACATATAAAGTCAAAGTTAAAGTTACCGACCGTAACGGCAATGAGACGCAAACCGACTGGACGGATTTGGTGTTTTATACCGGCACGTTCAGGTTTACCTCACCCGGCACAACGACAAGTTCGATTACGTTCAACTGGTCGAGACCTTGGGCGAACGAAGCGGAATTCGGCAAATACGTCATTGCGATAGAATATCCTGCAAGGACGATTGACATCACCGACCGCCTGGCGAAAAGCTACACGCTTACCGGTCTTAACTCCAGCCAGTTAATTTGCGGCACCTTCAAAGTTCTTTCCAAAACCGGACAGGAATTATATTCGTTTAATGAAGGCGGCGGCGCGACACCGCATCGGTTTTCAATAATGACACAGGGAACAGCACCGCAGTTGTCTTTATTC
>JBBABK010000285.1:0-3011 GCA_041657685.1 Phycisphaerae bacterium
CCCAGCGGACGTCTGCGCCAAGCTCGAGAAGCGTTTCAATCAGCATCGCGGTCTGAATCGTCATATGCAGCGAGCCGGTGATTTTGAAACCTTTTAGCGGTTTCTGCTTGCCGTATTTTTCGCGCACGGCCATCAGGCCCGGCATCTCGTTTTCCGCCAACTCCATCTCCCTGCGGCCGAAATCAGCCTGCGAAATATCCGCAACCTTGTATTTTAACGACGCGTCATACGCTTTAATTTTGCTGTTCATCGTCCTGATTGACTCCATGTCTGCCATTTCGATACCTTCTCCAAAACCAGCACTTATATCAAAAAGCAGCGGTATTATCAATGAATTATTAGCCCGGCCCGTTTGTTTAATTGGGGAGCTCGACAATGATTTGTTCCATAAAAGCGTTGAATTTGTTGGCATCTTCGAGCATTACGAAATGGCCGACGCCGGTCATCATTTTCACCTCGAATGATTTAACGTATTTCTTGTTTACCTCGAAATCGGTCGGCCAGAAATCGGCGCTGATACTGTAGGCCGGCACAGTCGTCTCGCTCAGCGGCTCAATCATACTATATGTGCCGAGGCTGCGAAGTGAACCTATCGCAACGTTCGGGTCGGCTGATTGCATTTTTAACGAGACCCAGTTGACCAGGTTCGCATCGGCAGTTGCGGGGAACATATTGCGAACGAAAATATCCATCTCGGTTTTGAAATTCCTCTGCATATTGGCGATGATTTGGTTCATCTGTTCGCCGGTGTAGCCCTGCTCGATATTATGAAACGTATCAGCTCCGACCAGCGCGACGACCTTTTCGGGCATCAGCCTTTCGGCTGCGACAATGACCGGCCCGCCCATAGAATGGCCGATGAGAATCACCTTATTCAGTCCGAGCGCATCGACAACTGCTTTAACGTCCTGACCGTACATTTCCATCGTCCAGTTATCTCTGCCCAGGCTCGATTTGCCGTGCCCGCCCAGGTCGATTGTCACGACGGTATGATTTTTTGAAAAATACGGAACCTGGTTTTTCCATACCTCACCGTCGCAGGACCATCCGTGAATGAAAACAAGTGCCGGCTCGCCCCGGCCCTGTACGGTGTAGTGGATTTTAACGCCGTCGGATGAAACGACCTGCTGGTTGTCTTTCGACGAACAGCCCGGTGAAATAATCAACAGTGATAACAGTAACAAGGCATAAATCTTTTTCATTTTCTTTCTCCTTTTGATACTCAAATGGTTTTAGTGCACAGGTAACTCATAATAAAATTATTTTGGCTGTTTGCCGCGTCGACTTTGAAGCCGGCCTTTTCGAGCATCCCCTCGATAACCCAGCAGAACGTGCTGTACTCGCTGCGAATATGTAACTGCATCTGCTCGTCCGCTCTGCCTGCGTGAACGCCGGTATTGATTAATTTTTCAATGCATTGGGGATAATCGTCAAGGTCAATATTAAATACCGCGTCCTGCAAATACAGCCTTCCGCCTTTTTTCAGCATTGCCTTGAGCCTGTGAAATGCGACCTGCTTCCAGAAATCCGGCAGATGATGCATCGCCAAAGACGAAACAATCGCATCAGCCGGTTCGCCCGTGTGTTCGTATGTCAGGAATCCCGCATTATGAAATTCGATATTTGAAAGTCCGGCCCGGTCAGCCTTTTCCCGGCATCGCTTTAACATCGCCTCTGCAATATCGACGGCGTAAACTTTCTTGCATCGAGCCGCGGCGGGAATAGTAAAAGCGCCGGTGCCGCAGCCCATATCTATTACAATGTGGTTTTTCTCCATGCCGATTGCGATGATTATCTGCCTTGCCTCTTCGTCGAAATCTCGAAAGCCCGTGTGAAAGCTGTCGTACTGCTCGGCGATTTGCGTGTCGTTATGCTTTGAGCCGCAGCCGGCCAGTTCGTCATATTGCCATTTCGGATATTTATCCACGATTCACCTCAATACCTATTTTCGAAAAACTCGCGGCCGATTCCAGTAAACATAATTATCCTCCCTATATACAAAGCTGTTAGAGGATAATCGTTTTCGAGACAACTTTCAAATCATCTCTGGTGGCCCAGCCGAGTGCCCGCCAGAATTCGAACGCGTCGAGATTGTCGACAAAGACAAATCCGTTGCATTTGCGGATTCCTTTTTGCCGGAGGCAATCGAGCGCACGGTCTACCAGCGCGGTCGCGATTCCCCTGCGGCGATATTCGGCGCAGACCGACAAATGGTGCAGATAGCCCCGCCGGCCGTCGTGGCCGCAAAGTACCGCGCCGACTATTTTGCCTCTTTCAAGTGCGACAAAACTCGAACCGGTATTGCGGGACAGGTACATTCTTAACGCATACTCATTATCCGCGTCACTGTGCAGGCCGATTCCCTGACAGCTATGCCAGAGGGCATATACTGCGTTGTAATCATTTATTGTTAATTCTCTTGCTCCCATTTTATTCCTGTCTTTTATTTAGCTGCTGCAACTACTAATCGCTGTGCCTGATGGTCATAAGGCGCACCTGTCAGGGCACCAAAAACCTTTACATCTGTAAAACCGCACCTTCTCAGCAAATCCTTAAGTTCGACTGCAGAATAAAGCCTGTGCCCGAAGCAGAACTCTCGCCGTTCGCCGCCCTTAAGCAATACCCAGCGGTTTTCTATCCAGGACCAGTTTTGCGTAACCCGTGTTTCGCGCAGGAAGACGCGGCCGTTGTGCTCGCGCCGGTCGCATGGCTGGAATATCCTTGCCATTACTTCCCTGCTCATTGTATCCAGGAGCAGTTTGCCGCCCGGTTTTAATGACGCCAAAACGTTAAGAAGTACGCGCTTATCGTCGGAGGCATCTTCAAAGTAACCGAAGGAAGTGTACAGGTTGATAACCGCGTCGAACTCATCCAGCGCACAAAACCTGCGCATATCACCCTGTACAAAATTGACGTTCAGATTTTCTAACGCAGCTTGTTTTCGGCCCTGTTCGAGATAATCAGCGGTTCGGTCGAAACCGGTCACTTCATAACCTCGCCGTGCAAGCTCT
>JBBABK010000286.1:0-2949 GCA_041657685.1 Phycisphaerae bacterium
TGACTGTTGTTGACAAGGCCGCCAACGACAAACTGCCTACCGCCGCGCATCAAATCCTTCAAAGTGAAAAGCTGGCGACCAGTCTTGCCGAGGAGCTTCGAATCCTGTACGTCGCACTGACCCGCGCGCGCGAACGACTCATACTTACCGCGTCGCAATCGCAAAAAAAATGCGAAACGATTTTGCGAAAAGGTTACCATTTCGGCACAGGTTCAATCCCGCCGTGGCAGTTAGCCGATTGCCGAACCGCGCTTGATTGGCTGCTGTACGGCCTGTCGAATCAAAAATCGCTTCACGATGCATTCGACACAGGTATCAAAGCAGAGGAAAATGCAAAATTTAACGTGCAGCTATACTCAGGTTTACAGTTGCTGGAGTTCTCGCAATATTTGGATGAACTTAAAAATTCAAAGAAACCGAAGAAAGCAAAAATCAAAGTCGCCGGCAAATCAGGTCTGCTTGAATCCGTCAAAAAATCTTTTCTCTGGCAGTATCAGTCTCCGCGGGCATCCGTTTTGCCGGCCAAGCAGTCCGTAACGCAGCTTACTCATTATAACGACCAGTTCATTCAGCTCGATTATTCCCGCTCACTTCAGCGAAAACCAGCCGTCGTGCTCGATGATGAAATTAAAGAAAGCCTTGCCGTCGAAGGCCGCGTCATCGGCACCGCCGCACATCTTATTATTGCTCAGCTTGATTTAACCAAAGAAATAAACACTGAGACCGTGCGACAAGCCGCCGATGAGCTAATTGCCGACGGCTCGATAACCGCCGAGGCTGTTCAGCAAATCAATATCGATTCGATTGCCGAATTTTTCAAAACCGATATCGGCAAATTAGCTCTCGATTCAGAAAGTAAAGTCAGACGTGAATGGCCGTTCACGTTTTCACTCGCGGTTAATGAAATTGACCCCCAGGCCGGCCTTGACGATTTTGTCGTCGTACAGGGTATGGTCGATATGCTGATTGAAACTCCCGACGGTCTTGTACTCGTTGATTTCAAAAACGACCGCGTATCGCACAGTCAAATCGCCCAGCGAGCCGAACTTTATTCCCATCAAGTCCGGCTCTACGCACAGGCCGCACAAAAAATTCTCAAAAAACCCGTCACCGGCAAGTGGCTGTACTTCCTGTCTGTTGCCGAAGCCGTCGAAATAGATTCGTAAAAGGGCGGTTAAGTGATTTTGGTTTGTTCTTGTTTCATTACCGGGGCAAGTTATAATAACCCCTTTAATTTTTTGAACTGTTAACAACACATTGGAGAAGCAGAAAATGGCAGACGCACCCAAAGCTAATGCGGTTGTCGGTCAGTCCGGCGGCCCAACCGGCGTTATCAACGCTTCGCTGGTCGGAGTAATCGAAGAAGCGAGAAAATATCCTCGGATAGAAAAATTATACGGCGCGATTCACGCTGTAGAAGGAATGGTCAAAGAACAATTTGTCGATTTGTCCGCTGTTTCGCAGGACGTTTTGGAAAAAGTAGCCGCCTCGCCTTCATCTGCCCTCGGCTCAAGCCGCGACAAACCCGACGAGCAATACTGCCAAAAAATATTCGACGTCTTCAAAAAGCGCAACATCCGCTATTTCTTTTACATCGGCGGCAACGACTCCGCCAACACCGCCTACATCATCAACACTATGGCCGCAAAGGCAGGTTATGAATTGCGTGCGTTCCACGTTCCAAAAACCGTCGACAATGATTTATTGGTAACCGACCACTGTCCCGGTTTCGGAACCGCCGCAAAATTCGTCACCTGCGCGTTGATGGGCGATGATTTGGATAACAGGGCGCTGCCCGGCATAAAAATCGACTGCATAATGGGCCGCAATGCTGGTTTCCTCACGGCTGCTTCCGCACTGGCACGCCAGCGCGATGACGACGGTCCGCACCTGATATACCTGCCCGAAAGACCCGTCTCGATGGATAAATTTGTCGCCGATATCGAAGCCGTCTATAAAAAACTCGGCCGATGCGTCGTCGCTGTCAGTGAAGGAATGTGTGACACCGACGGGACACTCTGGACAAAAAAGATTTTGTCAACCGATGAAAAAGACGCTCACGGCAACATCCAGCTTTCAGGTACCGGCGCGTTGGCGGATTTCCTCGCCTCACAGGTCAAAGAAAAGTTGAAAGTAAAACGCGTCAGGGCTGACACTTTCGGTTATTTGCAGAGAAGTTTTGCGGGTCTGCAGTCCGAAGTCGATTTACAGGAAGCACGCTGGTGCGGCAGGCACGCCGTCCAGTACGCAGCCGAACACGCCAGCGGCTCAGTCGCGATTAAAAGAATCAGCAACGGCGCAAATTACAAAGTGGAATTATTTCGCACCGACCTCAAAAACGTCGCGGAAAAAACGAAATCGATGCCGGACGAATTTATAAATTCCGACGGCAACGGCGTTACCCAGAAATTCATCGAGTACGCAAAACCATTGGCAGGAAATTTGCCCAGGACGGAATTTCTTGGAAATTATCCGAAAGTTTAAAAAAGAAATTTTGACGTTACTTCTTGTGAGAGAACATCAGTTTCGCCTGGCCGATGAGATAGAAGCTGCCCGTAATGCAAATCAGGTCTTCTCTGCCTGTCGCGCTCTCTGCCAGCCGCAGTGCTTCACGAACAGTTAAAGCAGTCTGATACATCTTGCTGCTGATTTCATTATAACGTTCCGCAAGCTCCTCCGGCCACGCAGCCCTGACGGAATTGCTCCGCGTGAAAATCACCTTGTCCGCGCCGTACTGCAGCTCCCGCAGCATCCCGTCGATATCCTTGTCCGCGTTGCAGCCGAATATCACCACCATCGAATCGTACGGAATATTCTGTCCGATTGCGTGCATCAGCGCGCGGATGCTGTCCGCGTTATGAGCCGCGTCAATCATAATCCGGGGATTATCGCATATCATTTCCATCCGGCCGATAAGCGACACCTCTTTGAGTCCTTGTTTGGCTTTTT
>JBBABK010000287.1:0-2947 GCA_041657685.1 Phycisphaerae bacterium
ACGGCCTGATGCAGAAAATCGTCGCCGACGCGCAGCGATACGACATCCCGATTTTCAAGTGGTGCGTCTGGGAGACAATCGAAAAATGCACCGACCGCTCCTGCTCGCAATGTCCGCTGTGGAACGATTGTCAGGGCAAGGCCAAAAATGCCGTGGGCTATCTGAAAATTGATGACGTGATTACACAGATGCGCCGCTCCAGCCGAGCGGGTTTCGAATCGGAAATGCTGTGCCTTCGTCTGTCGCTGGAAAACGCCGTCTTCGCAGAATTCGACCCGACTATTCACGTTAAGCAAATCGATTACGACCCGAACCTGCCGCTGTACCGCACGCTGGATTTTGGCTTTATAAATCCGTTCGTCTGTCTGTGGATTCAGGTCGATGACGCCGGCGTTGTACGCGTAATCGACGAATACCTCCGCAGCCGGGCCACAATCGACACGCACGCTCAAATGATTACCGCAAGAACTCCCTGCGGCGAAGCTAATGTCACCGCGACGTTTTGCGACCCAGCCGGCGCTGGCGTTAATGATGTCACCGGCACAAGCGCAGTGCGCGAATTGCGAGCGCGAAATATCAAGGTGCGCTACCGCCGCAGTTCCATTCTCGAAGGCATCGAGCTGATTCGTCGCGCTATCAAAACCGGCGAAGGCCAAAGCAAACTGCTCATCTCGCCCCGCTGTGCGAAATTAATCGAGGCCCTTCGCTGCTATCATTATCCCGAACAATGCAGCCCCGACGAGCTGCCGCTCAAAGACGGCCTGTACGACCACCCCATCGACGCCCTGCGATATTTCTTCATAAACCACAACCGAACTTCGGCTCTCAAAACGAGAAATTACTAACACGCAATTATTAATCACTCGCAAAGCCAAAGGCCGATATAAAGATATGAAATATCACTGAAACCACTTTTTTCTTCCGAACAGGAAACCACGGGTTTACCCGTGGATGAATGCAAAATCCTTGTCTCTGCGAATAGCAGAGGTAAGGTCGGTTTCAAAGAAACCGTTGCAGTAAGTGCCCCGGGCATGCCCGGGGGAATCTACTTGTCAGTTGTTTTGCGGAGAAAATTTATGAAAAACCGTCCTCAGCTCCGTGTATCCCTTCTCGTATTCATCCTGCTTTACGTATTCGGCCCAGTGATATGCCTTGCCAAATACAGCGGCGGAACCGGCACAGAAGCAGACCCCTATCTTATAGCAACCGCCGAAGACCTGAATTCAATCGACCTGCACGTTGAGAACTTCAATAAGTGCTTTTTAATGACGGCTGATATGGAACGCCACCAGCCCCTCGCTCAAATAACCCGGAATTTATGATGCAACATAAAGCCAGCCTTCGAATATCAATCGCCATAATTACGGTCTTGCTGTTCACTGCGAATTGTACAGGTCAATATGAATTCAGCCTGCTAAATACGGTGGATGTCAACGGCAACGCTGAAATGATATCATGGCAGCATAATTCATCCTACTTAGCGGCAACGAACAGTTCTAAAAGAAGAGTCAATTTCTATTCCTGGAACGAATCTAAATTGCCGAATATAATTACTCCCGACCCCGTATTCTCTATCGAAACAGATGGGGAGCCGACCAGCGTAAGCTTTTCACCAGATTCAAATCTGGCGATGATAACCGTACTTAATGATGATCAAAATTCAGTCGGTTACGTTACTGCGGTTAATCTCACAAAAAATAAATATGGGCGGATTACTGCAAAAATACCTGTTGGCTTCTGGCCGGACAATATATGCGTCGGCCATCTCGGCAAATTGGCGTTAGTTGCAAATGAAGCGGAACAAAACGACGAAACACCGGGTTCTATCGGCATTATAGATTTCAGCAAAAGTGTTTATGACGGCAATGCCGGCATATGGTCGTTACATTATAGCCGGCTTACAGGCCTCGAAAAAATACTCGCTTTGCCTGCCGGTCTCATTCAGCCGGAGTATTGTGCGATGAGTGATAAAGATGAAATCGCCGCGGTAAGCTGCCAGGAGAATGACGCCGTCGTAATTATAGACCTTCGAAAGGAAGAAATATCATTTGCCGGGGCAATTAAATTGATGCCTGCAAGTGAACCGGACGGCGTGGCAATTATAGACTGGTACGATTCGACTGTACAAAAACAGGGCTGGCTGCTCGGCACTGCCTGTGAAGGCAGGAAACAAAAAGGAGGCAAACGAGGCGGCCAACGGCTTGATTTCTTTTTTATATGGAGCGACGAGGATAAATTAAGATGGGAACCGCTAATTTCAATCGATTTACCTCCGCTTTTCGAAAACAGACGCGTTGACCCGGAAGGTATTGATATGGTTCTCTGGGACAACAAGGCAGCGGTATTTGCAGGATGTGAAAAAACAGACGCCATTGTTTGTATTTTGCTGGAGCAAAACAGAAAACATCAAATCGTCGGTATTGTTAAAGTCGGCAGTAAACCGGAAGGAATAAAAGCAGGCATATACGACGATTCGGTTATAGTGACGAGTGCCAACGAAGGTGAAAACGGTTCAATAAGCATTTGCAGACTAAAAAAAAATAGTCCCAAAAAACTGTCGAAAAAGACGGACAAATAAAAAAGGCCCACCTGGGGATAGGTGAGCCTTAAGGCTAAGCTCGTCTTTGAGCTTATATACGTACTTACCGCAGAAGAGTAAGAGCCATTTGAGGTACTGCATTGGCCTGTGCAAGCATCGCTGTGCCGGCCTGTGCAAGAACCTGATTCCTGGTCATCTCGGCCATTTCGGTCGCGACGTCAACGTCACTGATACGTGACTCACTGGCCATCAGGTTTTCTTTCTGAATATTCAACACTGATACGGTGCTCTCGAGACGGTTCATCATATAACCGAACTTCGCCCGGGCTGTATCCTTGGTGCTAATCGCTGAATCCAGTGTACCCAACGCGGCTTTGGCGCTGGCTGCTGTTCCGATTGTCAGGGCTG
>JBBABK010000288.1:0-2945 GCA_041657685.1 Phycisphaerae bacterium
GGCGATGGTAAGTCATCATTAAATTAGAGGTTACAAAAACAATGTTAAAAGGCGCGGTAGTAGGTTTCGGAAGGATGGGGCTTACTCATTTTTCTATACTTAACAGTCATCCGGATGTCGAGTTTGCAGCGGTCTGCGATTCATCATCCTTTATGCTTAAAAACATTGAAAAGTATACAGAACTGAAGACCTTTACCAGCTCCGTAGAAATGTATGAAAAGGTTCAGCCGGATTTTGTCATAATAGCAACACCTACTTCATTTCACTACGGCGATGTTAAGGAGGCCGTTAAAAGAGGCATTCATACTTTCGTGGAAAAACCCTTTGTTCTAAACGTCACGGAAGGAGAAGAGATAACAGGAATGCTGAACGGCAATCGGCTGATAAACCAGGTTGGATATGTAATCCGGTTTAACGAAATTTTTGTGAAAATAAAACAATTAATAAATGACGGCTTCATAGGCAAACCATTAACTTACAAAATGGAAATGAACGGGCCGACGGTATCAAAGCCTGTTAAAAGCGGCTGGCGGAGCAAAAAATCAAACGGCGGCGGATGCCTGTATGATTTCGCGTCGCACAGCATTGATTTAATCAATTATCTTGTTGGAAAGCCGAAAAAAATTACAGGAACCATCCTAAAAAGCATATATTCGGTAAATGTCGAAGACCAGATAACTTCAACATTTATTCACGATGGCAATCTTTCCGGCACGCTCATGGTGAACTGGAGCGACACATCATACCGAAAACCCGCTTATAAATTCGAGCTTATGGGAGACAGGGGCAAGGTTATAGCGGACATGCACGCTTTCAAGCTTTTCCTGAATTACGAACCTTCCGACGGTAAATATATGAAAGGCTGGAACAACCGCTATATCACGGATTTTTCAAGGCCCGTGCGGTTTTACCTGAGAGGTAATGAGTTTACACGTCAGCTCGATTATTTTATTGATTCAATTATGGGCAGAACAGACGGCGGGATGTGCACGTTCAATGACGGATTAAACGCCAACAGAGTAATTGAAGAAATTATGGAAGATAACAGCTACAGGAACAATTAGTATGGACAGAATAATTTTCGGGGACAACCAGTTTTTCGGCATTAACCACAAATCAGAGGATAAAGCGCAGGAGCAATCCGAAAGATTTAACGATATTAACGAAATAATAAAAGTAATAGATACCGCTTATGACTGCGGCATTCACGCTTTTATGTTTAATACACATGACAAGGTCGCCCTGCTTTGTGACCATTTCAGGGCTAATCCGCAAAAGTATTCAGACCTCAGGTTGTATCCTTCTATGCCCTACGCACATAAATACGCCAACGCGGTAGCCGAATTAGGTATGATAGGCGCATTGAATCAGTTTATATTTGCCGGCCGAACGGTCAAGGATGCGATTGGTACAATGGTCAAGGGAGGGATGACTCTTTTTAATAAAAATATGATTGAAGCAATGAAACTGCTTGTTGACGCTGAAATGCGAATGTTCAGAGGCCTGAACGTAAGAGCTGTTTTTCTCCAGAACATTGTTACCGACCTGCTGCTTGGGGTCGGAGTTAAAGATGCATTCATCGAATTTTCAAATCATATAAAAGAAAAATACGGTGTGGATGCCGCTTTTAATTCTATGAATATGCCCAGGTTAGTGGATTTTCTTCTGGACTGCGGATTGGAAAATCCAATAATTTGTTCGTCAATTAATAAGGCAGGCTACTTAATGAATCCCGACATCCAAAGTTATGAAAAAACTATCAATACCAAACAATTCAGGCCTATGGCTATGTCAATCCTGGCGTCGGGTGCGGTTTCTCCAAAAGAAGCGGTTGAATACGTAGTAAGGCAGAAAAATATTAAGTCCATTGTTTTCGGTGCTTCATCAGGAAGTCATATCGAACAAACGAAGAAAATCATAGATGAATACGACAGGATTTATGAAGACCAGAAAAGCGAGGAATTAGTAAGAAGCTGATGTTTTAAATCTGTCCCCTCTCAAGCCATAAAAAAACTGCCGACTGTGAAAACAGCCGGCAGTTTTTGTTTTCATTAAATCACTACTTCATCATATCTCGCTCGGGCTGCGAGCGTCGCTTCCGCCGCCGCCACCGCCGCCGCCGGCCGCTACACCGCCGGCTACACCGCCGCCGACAGCACCAGCCTGCATAGCGCTAAGGCCCATAATGCCAGGCGCAACGGCTATTTTCATAGAACTCAGCGGACCGATGTCTTTTGCCAATGACATCGCAACGGTGTCAAGCTGAGCCGAACCGGCTATTTGCCCGTATCCCTGCATAGTCGCCATTCTTCCTGCCGGAATAGCAACGGTGATTACCGGGTTCGGAGCTCCTTCGCAAGCCAAAGCCGCACAAGTATCAGCCAGGCCGATTACGCGCAAAGCATCCTGACGAACCCATTTGGGAAGGTCGGTAGGTTTGCTGATTTTCATATCCTTATTAGTCAGGCCGACTTTCCTGACGAGCTTTTCGAATTCCTTGCCGAGACCGGCAAAATTGACCGGTGCCCCGGAATCGTCGGTCCTGTAAGTTGCAACTTCCTGACGGATATCTTCCTTGAATCCATTGACATTTGTAGTGCCTTCGAACACAGTTATACTCATATAGATTTGCTCGACTGAAGGGTCGAACAAATACAGTGAATTAACTTTGCATTTGACCTTGTCAACCTTACTGTCAACACCAACTGTCTCAAAAGTAAACGGTTCGGACAAAGCTCTGACCGCAATCAGTTTGCCTAACACACCGGTATTAAGCTCAACGGCGGTAACAGTCAGTTTCAGCTCCGAAGGAAGTGAAGCATCGAGGAAGGATAAATCAAACGACTGCTTCCAGGTCTTGCCGATGTTTTCCGCGGCTACTTTTTCCAGAGACTGAGCACAGTGGTTATGAATCATCTGGTAAAAGCTAAGGCTGCTGCTGCCAC
>JBBABK010000289.1:0-2908 GCA_041657685.1 Phycisphaerae bacterium
AACCTGCAACATGCGGAAGTTGTACTTATCGTTGAGGGAGAAACAGACCGAATAGCGTTGAGTAAGCTATTGCCGGAATCCGACGCAGAGCTAAACAAGGCAATGAAAGATGGAACCATAGCGATTGACTCGCTTGCGGGAGGGTCTAACCTCGCCTATAAGCTGTCATCACTCCGTAACGCAATATGTGTAACCCATTGCTTTCTTGATAACGATGAGTGTACAAATATGTCAATAGAAAAGGCCGAAGCTGAAGGTTTACTGTCTGCGGTTGATTATACAATCATAACCTGTAAAGGAATGAGAGAATCTGAAATTGAGGACCTTTATAATATCGACATCTATGAAGATCTGGTAAAAAGAAAGTTCGGTATCACCATTACCCCTGATATTAACGGACATCGGCATAAGTGGTCTAAACGGATGGAAAAGATTTTCCAATCGCAAGGAAAACGATGGAACGACAAAGTAAAGAAACAAGTCAAGACCCTAATTTCCGAGTTGGTAGAAAGTTCTCAAGACAACGTCATAAACACACATCGTAAAGACTGTTTCGATGCGCTTATTCGTGCACTGCGTGACAAATTGGGTGTATAAATCCGTAGCTAAAAAAAGCTTTGCATTTCTAAAAGGCATTGATATAATTTTCATAGTATGGTGGCTAATTGCATAATCCGTTCAAATAGCAAGGCTGTTTTAGGCCTTTCGTTGCTGCTTCTGGGCCTCCGGGCCCAATAAGAGAAGCGTACATACATAATTTGACCATACCCGAAATTAACTGAAAAACGTGGAATTTCTGCGCGTTTGAGGGTAAACTGCTATGTTTAGCGTTCAGCGGGCAGCGTATAGCGTACAGAAAAACCACTGCCTTGCCGCTATGCTAAAAAATCAGCGTCAGGCCGATATTGCTAATAGGCTTGATATTCGAGATTATCAAGGAGTAACGATATGAAAACCGACAGAGTGTTAATATTCGACACGACATTGCGAGACGGTGAACAGGCGGCCGGGACAAGGCTCGGCGCACGCGAAAAACTCCAAATCGCCCGCCAGCTCGCACGGCTGAACGTGGACATCATCGAGGCGGGATTTCCGGCTTCGTCGCCGGAAGACTACCACGCCGTCGAATTGATTAGCGAAAATATCAAGACGATGACAATATGCGGCCTGACCCGCGCACGCGTCGAGGATATCGATATATGCGGCAAGGCACTTGCCAGGGCCAAACACAGCCGAATCCATACCGGCATCGGCGTATCCGACATTCATATTATGGGCAAGTTCAAGGACGCCAAGTACGGCAAGACGCTGGCGCAGAAGAAAAAGCACATAATAAAGATGGCGGTCAAGGCGGTAAAGCACGCCCGCAAATATACCGGCGACGTGGAATTTTACGCCGAGGACTCCGGCCGGGCCGACCGCGCATATTTGTACGAGATTCTCGAAGCGGTCGTTGACGCCGGCGCGACGACGCTGAACATCCCGGACACGACGGGCTATTCGATACCGGAGCAGTACGGCCAATTAATCGCCGACATCAAAACCAGCGTGCCGAACATCGGCAAGACGATAATCAGCGTCCATTGCCACGACGATTTGGGAATGGCCGTCGCCAATTCACTGGCCGGCGTCAAAAACGGCGCCCGCCAGGTCGAGGCGACGATTAACGGCATCGGCGAGCGGGCCGGCAACGCGGCGATGGAAGAGGTCGTAATGGCCATTCGCACGCGCAAGGATTTTTTTGGAATTGATACGCGAATCCGAACCGAGGAATTTTACCGCACCAGCCGAATGGTCGCCGATATGCTCGGCATGCCCGTCCCCGTCAACAAAGCCGTCGTCGGCGACAACGCCTTCGCCCATTCCTCAGGAATTCATATCGACGGAATACTCAAACGCAGGGAGACGTATGAGATTATGAAGCCGGAAGAGGTTGGGTCGCCGAAGTCGAAGGTGGTGCTGACGGCGAGGACGGGAAGGCACGGGCTGAGGCTTCGGCTGGAGATATTGGGGCATCGGCTGAGCAAGAGGGAACTCGATAAGGCGTATAAGAGATTCCTCGAAATAGCGGATAAGAAAAATGAGGTGTACGATGAGGACCTCGCGGCGATAATAAGTGATGAGATTCACGCAGTCGAGAACGTGTATGAATTGAAGTACCTGCACGTGGCGTGCGGGACCGGGACGCTGCCGACGGCGAGTGTGAAAATGAAGGTAAAAAATAAGGAAGCACAGGCGGCGGCTTGCGGCGACGGGCCTATCGATGCAGCTTATGAGGCGATTCGGCAGGCTACGGGATTGAGTCCGAAGCTGGAAAATTATTCGATACGGGCGGTGACCGGCGGCAAAGAGGCGCTGGGCGAGGCGACGGTGAAGATTCGCAACGGCGGGCAGGGATTTGTCGGACGCGGGCTGAGTACGGATATTATCGAGGCGAGCGCCAAGGCGTATGTCGATGCGCTTAATCGAATGGCAGCATCAAAATAAAAGTGAAAAGTAAAAATGAAAAAGTAAAAAGAAATTGAACCCACGAATTTGAAAAATAAACGGGAAATTGAAAATGGGTATGACGATAACGGAAAAGATATTGGCCAAGGCGAGCGGGAAAAAAGCCGTCAGGCCGGGTGAATTGATAGACGCGAAAATCGACGTGATAATGTGTCACGATGTGACGACGCCGCCGGCGATTAGTATGCTGGAAGACAGCGGGATTGACGCGGTTTTCGATGAAGAGAAAATCGTGGTGACGCCGGATCATTTTCAGCCGGCCAAGGATATACAAAGCGCACAGCTTCATAAGAGGCTCGATAAGTGGGCGAGGAAGCACAATATAAAATTTTATTACCGCATCGGCGAAGCGGGAGTTTGTCATGCGCTTTTGCCGGTGCAGGGACATATCCGGCCTGGC
>JBBABK010000290.1:0-2891 GCA_041657685.1 Phycisphaerae bacterium
CCGAGGATTTTCGATGCGCAGGTCGTCGCACCGAAAGTAGTGCACATATTATCTTTTATCGCGACCGGCACACCCGCCAATATCCCGACCGGTTTACCTGCCGCGATTTTTTCATCAACCGCTTTAGCTTGTTCGCGAGCTTGCTCTCTGAACGTGCTGATATACGCACCGACCACAGGCTCGTATTTATCTATCGCGGAAAAAACAGCTTCGGCCGCTTCGATACTTTTTACCTTCCCCGATGCGATTTTGTCCCGCAGTTCACTGCAGCTAAGATTTAGTAATTCGTCAGCCATTTATTATTTTTTTCTCTGTGAACTCTGTGTTCTCTGTGGCCAATTCCTCTTACGCATTGCTTTCATCAAGTATTTTCGGCACCCTGAAAAACTCCCCTTCGCGCTGCGGCGCGTTAGCGAGCGTCTTTTCCGTACCGAGCGATTCCTTAATTTCATCTTCCCGAAATACATTATGCACTACAAGGCAATGCGCCAACGGCTCGACATTTTGCGTATCAAGCTCATTCATTTTTTCGACGTATTGCAGAATAGCCGCCAATTGCTCGGTAAATTCCTCAACTTCCGCCTCGCTCGGCTGTAATCTCGCGAGTTTGGCAACCTTCCTAACTTCCGCCTTACTGATTCGCTCCGCCATTTTCCGCCTTTTCTATTTCTCTGTGACTTCTGTGCTCTCTGTAGCTAATTTCTCTTTTGCTTCTGTGGTTATAAACAAAAAGCGAGGCCGAAATAATTCCCGCCTCGCTTTATCAACACCTGAAAAATTTCCCCGTCAGCTTGTGACTTTTTCGGCGGGCTTGCCCGACTTCAGTGTGGCGGGCTTATAATTTCTCTTCGGCGGCTTGACTATCAGGCCCATACGCATCGCCTTGGTCGATGCTTTTACCCTGCATACCTTGCCGTCAATGACCGCGCGAACGGTCTGAATATTAGGCTTAAACTTCCTCTTTGTAATGCCGGTCGTCTTTCTTCCGACGCCGCCAAGATACTTAGCCTTGCCGCGCCTGGCGATGCTCCGCCCGGCCCGTGTCCTCTTGCCCGTAAAATAACAAACTCTCGACATCAGTTCTGCTCCTGTTAATAGTCAATCAAAACAAACAAATATAGCCGTTTGCGGAATTATTTCAAGCGCAAACCCACAAAAAACTCCACGCTTCAGCAAAAAATCACAATCTTTCTTATAATCCGGTCGTTTTTCTCAGATACTCCACTTCCGGCTTGGTCAAATGGCGGTACTTGCCGACGCCGACGCCGCGAAGGTTGATTTTGCCGATTTTCGTCCGGGTCAGCGATTTTACCCCCAGCCCCACCCTCGCAAGCGTCCGGCGTATTTGCCTGTTCAGCCCCTGCCTAATCACAATTTCCAACGTCGAAAACTGCCTTCCGCGGTGCACAACTTTAACAGCCGCCCTGCCCGTCCTGCCCTCACTCAGCCACACGCCTTTTTTCAGCTTATCAATCGTCTCACCGGTTAGTTTGCCCGTCACGTCCACTCTGTAAGTCTTTGCCAAATCATATCTTGGATGCGTCAGCCGGTTGGTCAGTTCGCTGTCGTTGGTCAATATAATAAGTCCCGATGAATCCGCGTCCAGCCGACCGACGCAGAAAATCCGCTCCTTGGAATGGACCAAATCAAGCGCCTTTTTCCTGCCCTGCGGGTCACTGTTGGTACATATCACCCCGCGGGGCTTATTCAGCAGGTAATAAACCCTCTGCCCCGCCTCAATCCTCCTGCCGCCGACCGTTATCTTATCGACCCCCGGCTCGACAAACGCAGGCAGCGTATCAACCACCTTGCCGTTGACCCGCACCTGACCGTCCAGTATAAGCTGCTCGCAGTTTCTTCGCGAATCCACACCCGCGGAAGATAAAATCTTTTGCAATCTGACCTTGGCCATACTAAAGTTTCCATATAAGTTTTTCAATTTTGATTCGGGTTATTATAACGCAGGTTCGCGAAATGATAAACACAGTTATATTCGACCTCGACGACACGCTCTATGACGAAATCGACTACTGCAAAAGCGGTTTTGCCGCAATTGCAGATTTCCTGCACAACGCAAATCCTTCTATTCCCAGAGAATCCTTCTACAAAGCAATCTGGAACCAGTTCGAAAATAACAACCGCACCAGCACCTTCAACGCCGCCCTCGCATCGTTCAACCTCCCCTGCGACGAAAAAATAATAAACGAGCTTGTCGCCGTCTATCGCGAACACCAGCCGAATATTTCTTTGCCGCCGGACAGCAAAAAAATCCTCGAACAATTCAAAGGCTTATACAACCTCGCCCTGCTGACCGACGGCTTTATGCCCGCGCAGAGATTAAAAGCCGAGGCCCTCGGAATCATCGATTATTTTTCCTGCATCGTTTACACCGAAGAGCTCGGCCGGGAATTCTGGAAACCGTCGCCGGCAGGCTTTGAAAAAATTCTGAAGCATTTCAGTATCCACGCTGATTTGTCGGTTTATGTCGCCGACAATGTAGCAAAGGATTTCATAGCTCCCAACAGCCTCGGTATGGCCTCGGTCCGCGTGATAAGACCCAACACCGTCCACTCTAATAAATCCACAGACCCACAACAAGCCCCGCAGCATACCATAAATTCCCTGGCGGAATTACCCGCGCTGCTCCGCAAATTATGAGCCATTGTTCTGTTGTGATGCCGCTATTTGGCCGATAATGCAGTAACCGCTAATAGGTTGATAATTAGCAAGGTGAAAACAGGTTACGTGATTTTTTCATTGACTTTTAATCGTTTAGGACCGATAATTTAGGTGCTATAGGAACCATGGGTGGTCTTGTACAGATTTCTGCTTATATTTCTTCTAAGGAGTCCCGATAATGGCTATGGGCAAACGTTCTGCCGGTAATCCCT
>JBBABK010000291.1:0-2889 GCA_041657685.1 Phycisphaerae bacterium
CTACTGAAAGAACCACAACTTTTCCGTCTTCGCCGAGTTCGAACGCCGACGGGCACACGAGATTGCCCACGTTTTCAATAACTATCAAATCGATTTCGTCGAGCGGCACTTTCGTGAGGGCCGAATTGACCTGTGCCGCTGATAAATGACACGAGCCGTTGGTGTTGATTTGCACCGCGTGTGCTTTTGTCGCGCGGATTCGCTCTGCGTCAAGTTCGGTCTGGATGTCGCCTTCGATTACGCCGAAACGGATTTTGCCCCGCAGGTCGGTTATCGTGCGTGTCAGGATTGTTGTCTTGCCGGAACCCGGCGACGAAATCATATTCAGACAATACTTGCTTTTGTCGCCGAGCAGCTTGCTGTTCTGCTGTGCGTACTGGTCGTTTGCGCTTAGAATCTTCGTGCCGAGTGCAATCTTCTTACCCATTATTTACTCCGTATCGAATTCGATTTCATCGAGCAGCAGCGGCGCATCGGGCAGGAGGTCATATTTGTCGCTGCCGCAATGTTCGCACACCGGTTTTGTCAAGTCGAACGCAAAAATTTTGCCGCAGTCGCCGCATTTAGCCGTGATTGGCTTATGCTCAATTTCTAATTTCACACCTTCGCAAGTTGTCCCTTTTGCGATCGCCTCGAACGCGAAGGTCAATATTTCGTCGTTGACCGTATTGAACGTGCCGCAGCTTATTTTCGCGATTTTCGGCTTGGCGTTTTGTTTCGTCGCCTCGGCCTCGAGCGTATCGAGCAGGTTTTTCGCGATCATCGTTTCGTGCATCAGCAAATCCTCGGCAGTTCCCGGCCGTAGGGCATCTGCACGATTCGCCTGCCGCCGATTCTGGTTTTCATCTCGACCAGCGCCTGCACATTCGCCGAATTAATCTCGCCGATGATGCTCGCGTTTTTGCCAAGAACATTTTTTTTGCACAACGCGAGGCAATGTTCGGCCTGCGAAGCGGATACCACAATCACGGCCTTGCCCTCGTTGGCGATATTGAGCACGTCGAAGCCGAGCATATCCGCCGCGGCCTGCACCGTGGGATTGATTGGAAGAGCCGCTTCATTAATATCGATGCTGAGGTTTGTCGCTTCTGTTATTTCGCTTAATGTCGCCGCGAGTCCGCCGCGGGTGGGGTCGCGCATAAATCTGATGCCGGTGCATTTCGTCAGTATTTCATCGAGCATCGGCGCCAGTGACGCGCAATCGCTTACCAGAGGCGAGTCGAATTTGATTCCCTCGCGCTGCGACATAATCGTCATTCCGTGGTCGCCGATAGTGCCCGTGATAATGATTTTATCGCCGGCTTTGATTTTCTCGAAGCCGAGTTGCGTATCATAAATTCGCAGACCGATACCCGCCGTGTTGATAAACAATCCCTCGGCCGCACCGGATTCGACCGTTTTGGTATCGCCGGTGACAATTTTAACGTTGTTTTCCTTCGCCGCCTTCGCTGCGCTTTCGATTATTTTTTCGAGTTGTTCGATTTCAAAACCCGTTTCGATAATCAGCGAAAGACTAATCGCGACCGGTTTGCAGCCCGCAACCGCTAAATCGTTGAGCGTTCCGCACACGGCGAGTTTGCCTATATCGCCGCCGCTGAAAAATAACGGCTTAACGACGTAGCTGTCGGTAGTGAAGCATATTTTCGATGAGTCCAAATCGAGGTTCGCCGAGTCGGTCAGTTTTTCATCCGTCGCGCCGAGCAGCGGCAGGATTGTTTCGAGAATTAGCCGTTGTGATAATCGGCCTCCGCCGCCGTGCGCGAGCAGTATGGTTTTTTTCTCTTCCCGATTCATCGGGATTGTTCCCGTTTTCTTCGGCCGTACTTGTACCAGGCCGCACAAGTTCCCTCGCTGCTGACCATACAAGGCCCGACAGGGCTTTCAGGTGTGCATCTGCTTTCGAACAATCCGCACTGTGGCGGCTCAATCAGCCCGCACAATACCTCGCCGCATCGACAGCCGCTGCGGTCTTCGTGCGGCTTTTCCTCGATGCCGAATCGCTTGAGCGCGTCGAACTGCGCGAATTCGTCTTTGAGTTTGAGCGTGCTTTTTTCGATTTTGCCCAACCCCCGCCAGTAGCCGTCCGCTTTGATAAATACTTCGTCGAGCAATTCCTTTGCTTTGGGATTTCCGTTTTCGGTAACGACCGCCGAATAAATATTTGTCACTTCCTTTTTTTCTTCCCTGAGCAGCCGGCATATTTCGGCCAGCCCTTCGAAAATCTGCATCGGCTCGAATCCGTCAACCACGCAGGCCTTGCCGAAGTCGTCGGCGATTTCGCGAAACACGCCGTAGCCGGTAATCACGCTGACGTGGCCGGGGCACAAAAACGCGTCGATGTTGTTATTCTTCTCGCTCAAAAGCGCTCGCATCGCGGGTATGATGATTTTGTGCCCGCTGTAAATGCAGAAATTTTTGAGGCCCTGCTGCTGTGCTTCTTTTACCACGATTGCCGATGACGGTGCGGTCGTCTCGAAACCCACTGCCAGCAGGACGATTGTTTTATCGGGATGCTCTTTTGCCAGCAGCAGCGCGTCCATTGCGCTGAATACCACTTTGACGTTTTTGCCGCGATGCGTTTCGAGCGAACCCGATTGGCCCGGCACTCGAATCATATCGCCGTACGTCGCCAAAATGCAGTCGTCACGTTTTACCAGGTCGAGACAGATATCGATATAGCTCTGGTCGGTGACGCAGACCGGACAGCCGGGACCGGATATGAGATTGAGCTGCTTTGGTATCGCGGTACGAACGCCGTTGCGGAATATCGTGACGGTATGCGTGCCGCAAACCTCCATAATATTGATTTTGCCGAGCTTTTCGACCGCGGCGTCCATCATCTTCTGCGCGTTGTAAATTCGTCTAAGCATAATTATCGTTTAAAATATC
>JBBABK010000292.1:0-2876 GCA_041657685.1 Phycisphaerae bacterium
GCGATGTTCAGCTAAAGGAATACATCCTTATAGTAGGAAGCGGCCCGAGCGCGAAGGCGGTATCACAGGACAATCCCAAGTGGGCTGGTATCACGAAGGGGCATAGCGTCATTATAGTAAACGGCGCGCCTGATATTGAAGGTGCGGATGTGTATATGGCGTTTGACAAGAACTGCTATAAATACGAATGGTATAGGGAAGGGCGAGCGAAGCACTACCTGATAGGATGGGAGCTTGCCAAGCAGAAGCCTTTGGATTGCGACTATTATACCTTTGACTATCAGCCAACTATGCACAAGCTAATGGCGCACGACTTCTACTGCGGAAGCCACCAGGACGCGGCGGCGAAGTGGAATGCGCTTGCTGACCCTAAAGTTCTACACGGCGGGGGAACTATCACCTGCTGCGCGTATCAGCTCGCTATGAAGTATCATCCGAAGGTTATCAATATGATAGGCGTGGAAATGACGAATGGTATTTGGTGGGACAAGCAAGACCCGCGCGCGAGTAAAGAGCGACACGGGGTTCAGCCGCTTAACCTTCTAATACACTACGCCTATGACATTCTAGGGATAAGGACATTCCACATCGGAGCGACCCGTTTGGGATGCCAGGAAGTAGATGCTGAGGTGTTCTATGATTGAGCCGTTTGACTTACATGGTGCGCGCTTGGATTGCTGGCGCAATGCGATAGCGGATGCTGAGGGGCGTATCAGCGACGCGAATGACCACATACAAAGCGCGACAGGCAACCGCTTGAAATACTGGCAGCTCAGGCTAAAGAAAGCCGAGAAGGATTTACTCAAGGCGCAGCGGGCATTGAAGCGCGTTAGCATAGCAAAGTAGCTTCTCAACTTCACGATTTCCAATGCTGGTGCGGGTTAAACCGCCGTGAAAACACGCGTATAGTAGTTTAGGAAATAGGGAAAATAGCAGGGTAAAAGGTATTGACATCCCCTTCGCCAACCCCTAAACTATACTCGCATCGGAAATCAAGGGAATAGGAGAACGTTATGGAAACGAAGCGACAGGAATTGGAGGCGCGGATAAGCGAACTGCGCGAGAAACGTGACCGCTGCGAATCGCGCAAGCGGGATTGGGAAGCTGCATCTAAAGGTTGGAGTAAGAACTTGGCCGCCGCAGAGCGCGAACTGGAAGCCCTTGACGCGCCCGAACAGGAGGCGCAATAATGAACTTCAAGTCCTCAACGCTTGCTAACATTACTGGCGGCATACTAGCCGCCCGTGACGAGCGTGGATGGTATATCGTGCGCGGCAATCCCTCATACAGAGGGCTAGACGAAATCGCCGTCTACCCGCCTGTTAGCATTACTGAAATCCGCGCAGTAGTGAAGGGCGAGCCGATTGCCGTGCTGCTCACCGAGCTACCCCGAACACGCTACGGCGATATTGATATGCGCCGCGTGGATAAGGCCATAAATGCGCTGGTGGCTGAACATTGGAAAGAGAAAGACCGCGACGCAGCGCGCGGCGGCAGCGCGATAATGAGCTGGGTGAAGCTACAAGCTATCATCAATAAGGAGTTACCTAATGACCACTAACCTTGACCGCTTGCTTGCCTTGCTTGCGATATGCGCTCCAGGCGACGACGCGCTTCACAAGCCCGAAGAGGAGGCGCAATAATGAACGCTGCCCACCACATGAGCCGCTGCGCGATATTCGGGCACGATTGGAAGCGCAAGCGCGTAAGCGATGATACTACCATTCTCGCTTGCTATCACTGCCACGCCCGTTACGACCCTGAAATACTCGGCTCGGATGTTTGCCCGCGCTGCGGGCGTAAGATGAAGCATCCGGCGCAATTCAAGACGGAATGTATCCGTTGCGGGAGCGTGAAATAATGGCAGACAACCTTGACGCTGCTTACATTCTACTGATAGGCGATGCCGAGCCTATCATCGTCCCCGGCAAGCTCGCGGCAATGGCGGAACTTCGCCGCCAGACTGGATTAGGCATTTACGGCCTAAAAGGTTACTTGGATGACGCTGACGCTGACGGGCGCGTAACCTTCGGCAAAACGACTGTGCTAACTGTCGGCAATCCCAACCCCGAATACTCCCGAACCAAGAGCGGGGAAGCTAAAAGGAGAATACGGCGATGACAGATAACCTTGACCGCTTGCTTGCCTTGCTTGCCCTGTGCGCTCCAGGCGACGACGCGCTGGAATTGCTAGACAAGGCGCGTAACGTGCTGGACTTCCTTCACTATCGCGCCTTCCTTTACCGCTGGACGGCTCACTATTACGGCGGGGAACTCGCCGCCTAACCCAAAGGAGATAAGGAAATGAACGAACACAAGACTTACTGGATTACTCGCAAGAAGAAGGGAAGCGAGGTCATTGACGCGCTGTTCCCCGTCAAGCTCTTTCATGATGGCGCGGATTACAAGGAAGCATCCATCGCCGCGCTGAACATCCGGCAGGATTGCGATTACACGCTCTGGGATAACAGCGGCACTTTCGGCTTCCCGATGGTCGTAGCTACAAACTGCACGGAGACCGACCTGTGCTTTCGCGGATTGCCGCCCGCTCGTTGCTTCTTTGTGGCGCGCCCCGACTTCAACGAGGACTTCTGGCTGACGCATCTCACACTTTGGGATGCCGCCGCCTAGTGTGCTATAATCGCTAATCACGAAAGGAGAACGAATGGATAAACTACACGATGACAACTTGGCTCTTGATGACGACTTGCAGGTTCACGACGCCTGCGACCACTACCTGATACCCGCCGTGACTGATGCGGTAGTGCTGCCGGATGATATTGACGCGCTGATTGCTGACCGTATCAAAGCGGCTGAAGGCGCGGAGCGCGTGAAGCGAGCGTTACTCAAGCTAACCAAGCCGCACGATTGGACAGT
>JBBABK010000293.1:0-2875 GCA_041657685.1 Phycisphaerae bacterium
AGGCCGGTAGGTGGTTTGACGGAACCCACGGGGCAAAATTTAGGTTTGTACCACACGAGCCCGCCAAGAAAATTATAAAAATAGTGGGGGGTATTGACGCATGAGACTATCCCTATCCCCTGAACTATGGAAGCGAGCACAACAGAACGGCACAGTCAAGAGCAAGAACGCGTTCCATGTGTCTACCGGACTGAATGCAGGAACGGTTAACAAGCTGGCATCCGGTACGTTCGCACCGCAGACATTTGAGATACTCGGGAAGTATCTGACAGCCCTCGGGTATTCAACACTTGAGGTTGCAGAGATGCGGATGATTGACCTGTTTGATATTTTTGATGATTACGCATAAATGAGGCTGGCGCCCTAGATTAATTTGGGACGCCAGCCGTTCAATGGAGGAGACCGATTGAACAAGGAAATTATAGCATATTCATAATAATATTAGTAGCGTTTATTAAATAAGTTGGTGTATAATTCACATCATGGAATGGAGACCAAAATGGACAATCTATATAAAGATTTTATCAAAACAAAGCGAGTAATGAATTCATTCCACGGCAAAGATATAAGTGTGGATGATGTTCATCCAATGTTATTTCCCTTCCAAAAAGACGTTGTTAGGTGGGCAGTTGGCAAGGGACGTGCCGCTATATTTCTGGATACCGGATTAGGAAAGACGTTTGTACAGTTGGAGTGGGCTCGACTAATGGGTGTGAAAACATTGATAGTCGCACCATTGTCGGTTGCCCGGCAGACCGTACGTGAAGGCAAGAAAATCGACATTGATGTGCAATATGTCCGGCATCAATCAGAAGTTACCGGGAATATTAGTATCACAAATTATGAAATGGTTGATGCATTCGATCCGTCCGAATTCGATGCAGTTGTTCTTGACGAAAGCAGTATCCTAAAATCATTTGACGGCGTGACCCGGCGTAAATTGATTGATATGTTTGGGGATACAAAATTCAGGTTAGCGTGTACTGCAACCCCCGCCCCAAATGATCAATCTGAAATTGGTAATCATAGCGAGTTTTTAGGGGTTGCCACAACAAATGAAATGCTGGCTATGTTTTTTGTTCATGCAAATAAAGTAGATTATCAAGATGTGGGCGATGGCCGACAAGTGAAAACAAAGCGTGCTGGCAGCCAGGGTCAAGAATGGCGATTGAAAAACCATGCAATGGAGGCGTTCTATAAATGGATGTCATCTTGGTCTATTAGCCTACGAAAACCATCCGATTTGGGTTATGACGACGATGGTTATATCCTCCCAAAATTGCATGTACATCCGCGCTTTATCGCTGTTGATTATAAACCAGACGGTCAACTATTTTTTACTGGCCTATCTGGAATTCAAGATAGGCACAAAGTCCGCATAGCAACCATCGACGATCGTATTTCAGAAGCCGTTGATATTGTCGACGGAGGAAACGACCAATGGATTATATGGTGCGGATTGCAATCGGAAGCGGATGAGATATGCAAGGTTATAGACGATTACAAGCAGGTACAAGGAAGCGACACGCCAGAATACAAAGCCCAGGCATTTGAAGATTTTCAGGATGGAAAATACCGCATCCTGGTTACTAAAACAAAAATAGCTGGATTTGGTATGAACTTCCAGAATGCTCATAACATGCTATTTCTTGGATTATCAGACAGTTGGGAGGCTTATTATCAAGCTATCCGGCGCGAGTGGCGTTTCGGCCAGAAGCGGCCGGTGAATGTTTACATCGTTTTATCAGAAGCAGAGCATGAAATTTACGCAAATGTCATGCAAAAAGAATCTGTTTCCATGAACATGAGTGCACAACTCATAAAACATGTCAAAAAATATGAGGAGGAAGAAATCAAAATGGGAAGCGATCAAGAGGCAAAATTTGATTATTCTGAAAAAACAATCAAGGGCGATAAATATATCGCCATGCTTGGAGATAGTTGCCAGAGACTAAAAGAGATCGAGGAAAGTAGTATTCATTTGTCAGTTTATTCTCCGCCGTTTGCGGATTTATACACATATTCTGCTAGTGAATTGGATCTCGGAAACTCGCGGAACTGGGATGAATTTTTCCTTCATTATCGGTTTATCATCTCTGAATTATTGCGGGTTACAAAACCGGGCCGGGTGACGTGCGTGCATACTTCTGATATTCCGGCCATGAGTATAAAAGACGGGTATATCGGCATGAGGGATTTCCCCGGTGCTGTAATCGCGGCCTATGAAAAAGAAGGGTGGGTATTTGTTGGCCGCGCGATTGTTGGTAAAAACCCACAGGCACAGGCAATTAGAACAAAGGCGCAAGCGTTATTATTTGCTACGTTGAAAAAAGATAGCTCCGCAAGTCGACCAGCAATATTGGATCAAATTCTAATATTTAAGAAACCCGGCGATAACGAAACTCCAATTACCCCGGTTGAAAATGGCGAAATGAATAATGAAACGTGGATAGATTGGGCGGGTGGAATTTGGCTCGGAATTCATGAGAGTGATACTTTGCAATACACAACTGCCCGCGCCGCAGATGACGAGAAACATATATGCCCGTTACAACTTGGAACGATTGAACGATGTATAAAGTTATATTCAAACCCCGGCGAGACCGTTCTTACCCCATTCTTGGGTATTGGATCGGAAGCTTACCAGGCTATCCGATTCGGACGTAGGGCAATCGGCATCGAATTGAAAGAAAGTTATTTCAGGATTGCAGCAAAAAATCTAGCCGATGCCGAAATGAAATATAAGTCCATTGACCTATTTATCAACGCTGGTATTGAATTGGATTAGGAGGCTATATGACTACCCTAAAAGTACTCCACCGTAAGCGACTCATCACAAACCCACTGCCACGGCATACCTTGACCGGCATAGCCT
>JBBABK010000294.1:0-2869 GCA_041657685.1 Phycisphaerae bacterium
AACCTGCCGCTCTGAACGTCATCGGCCCCATTCCCGCAGGCCCTGTCGCGTCACCAAATGGCATTGTAATTCTCCTTTCAAAATTATTATTCATTAAATCATTTATTCTCTTGTCATTTGTGTCCCGCATTTGGGACATTGCTTTGCATTACACGGCTGACCTACAGTATGCGGTTCTTTGTACCCGCAGGCCGTGCATACGCAGTTTCCACCAGGGCCGGCTGCCAAAGGACCACCGCCCAAACCTCGGCCTCCAGTCTGTCTGCGGCCGCGACCCATACCGGCGCCGGGCCCTGTTCCGTCACCTCTTGGCATAATAATTCTCCTTATCTTTAATCTTTCGTTACTGTTATTGGTCTTTTCCGAAACAGAAGTGTCGTACCCGCCGCACAGCCGATATGCCGTGCAATCACAGGGCACTTCGCCTTTAGCAAAAAGAATATGTCCTTATCAATGGAGCTAAGCGTCTCGTAATTTCCCTGCCCCTTGCTTATAACCAAATCCGCCGCGTCGAACGCACCCCGAAATTCTTTGCTGCACTGCTCCAGCACCGTCCCAGGCGCATCCGAACCGTTATCAATCACCCGCACCAGTTCCGTAATGCCCGCTTCCTCTGCATCTGCAATGAGAGCATCATTAATAATAGGCCCGCCGCGCACTGCGTATGTCACCTTCTCGCAAGGCATTCGCTCCAAAAGCAGCTTATCGAAAAATGTCTCGCCCGCGTTATCTGCGATATAAAGAATTTTATTCGCTGCTCCAACTGCCGTCTCGAATTCCGCGACTACATCACCCAAATCAGCTACAATCGCCCGCTCAATCGCACCTTCTATATCTATAACTTCCGAATGACTCTTGACGCCGAAGTCGATTATGTTGCCCGCAATTGCCAGCCGAACCGCCGTTTCGAAAGGCGACTCTGATTCGATGATTCTTTTCTTAAGCTCCGGATACATCTTCCTGCCGAGCGTATTGCACTGTTCTTTCACTTTTATATATGCGTCCTTCACACCCGCCGCATCGCGAACAATTTTGTGAATTTTCTGACCCATTACCGGCGGCGTACCACCCAAATCAATCCGACCAAGCTCCGAAAAAACCTGCTTTAGGACCTGTTCTTGTATTGCAGGTATATCTGTTGTCAGTGCAACCGCCTCTAAAGCCTGCCTGACAAAACAGGGCAAACATTCCAGATATGTCTCCATAACCGCCTTCTAAGCAATAATTTATATTAAACCGGTTTATTATCAGTCTCTGCTGTCGAGTCTCATCTTATATATTATGGGCATATGCTCATAATGAGTCAACCAAATTTCCCCAAATTTTCAAAAAATTTTTTAATAGGGATAGTTATCCCTTGGGCAGGGAGCATGTCATTTATATAGCCATAGGTTAGGTGTAGGGCTATATGTTGTTTTATCGTTTCCTTCCTATTCCTGGAGCATGATGGGCGATGTCATTTGCCACTAAATTTCCGGCCTTATCTCCAAGCAGAAGCTTCCGAACAGATATCGCGACAGATAATTCATTTACCTCTTGATTTGGCTTCGCAATAGCATATGTCATTTGTTTGTATATTTCCTCTGGAAGCCACATTGCAAGTTCCCAAGAAAGTTGATTGGCACGTTCGAAATCAGGTTCGGGTGAGGACTCTTTTAGTCTTCTCGCCAAGGCTAAATATTCGGCAACTCTTGCAGCCTGTGCTTGAACTTTTCTATTCCACTGCAATTCATCAAGGAATCTACTATGTTCTTTTTGGAGAGCAAGCTTCAATCTTTCAATGAAGAGATTCCTGGCGAGGAAGATAGCAATTGAAAGAATTAAAGTAGTCGATATGGATGATAGAATACCAATTAAGACTTCCATGCTTTATTCTCCTATTACGACTAACATAATTGTATCCGCTGCTTTCCAACCAACAATCTACTTTAACACAAATATAGTGTCAACATTAGAAAAATGCACCGTGTACCATATATAGCGTTTGGGATTTTTGTAATTGGTACTTTGAATTTGTTTAGGATTTAGAATTTTCGAACCTTTGTGCCTTTGCTCCTTTGCCTCTTTGCCCCTTCATGTTATAATCTCCGTGTTTTCTATGTTCTCTGTGGTAAAAAAATGAGAATTGATATCCTGACAATATTCTCGGAAATGTTCGAATCGCCGCTGAGCCATTCGATAATTAAGCGCGCCTGCGATAAAGGCCTCGTCGATATTTCCATCACCGACATCCGCGATTTCGCCCCGCCCCCGCATTACAAAGTCGATGATAAACCCTACGGCGGCGGTCCCGGTATGGTTATGCTCTGCCGGCCCCTGTTCGACTGCTTCGAACACATCCAAAAACAATATCCCGACCCCGGCAGGGCGGTGCTGCTCACCCCGCAGGGCCAACCCTTCACCCAGCAAAAAGCCGTCGAGCTATCCCGCGAAAAACGCCTGATTTTCATCGCCGGCCGGTACGAAGGCTTCGACGAACGTATCCGCACAGGCCTCGACGCCGAGCAAGTATCTATCGGCGATTACGTCCTGTCCGGCGGCGAGCTGCCTGCTATGGTTATTATCGACGCCCTCGTCCGATTGCTGCCCGGAGCTCTTGGGGACGAAGACTCCGCCGCCGACGATTCCTTTAGTAATAATTTGCTCGAATACCCCCAGTACACCCGCCCCGAAGATTTTCGAGGAATGAAGGTCCCCGATGTCCTGCTTAGCGGAAATCACGCAAAAATCGAAAAATGGAGGCGGGAACAGGCCCTCGAACGCACCAAAAAACACCGCCCCGACCTCCTGAAAAACCAATGATTTTCCCCCTTGTATTATACGCACAGTTCCGATATACTACTGGGCTTTGGAATTGACTTATATAGTT
>JBBABK010000295.1:0-2859 GCA_041657685.1 Phycisphaerae bacterium
TCCGATCTAGAAAATCGAAGAAGACGTGAACCTCGATACGTTCGGCAGCGGCAGCGGGTTGCTGGACCTTTCATTGCAGGCGGATGATACATCGCTGGGCGGGATACTCGATGAAATTTATACGCCCGGCGATGAAGGAGCAGTGACACCCGCGGCGGCGGCAGCATCGGCTGCGGACGTCGCGGCTGAGGCGGACAGTATAATGGCTCACCAACAACTGGTGACAGGGCCGGCGATTATGCAGGGATACGTCGAGCCTGAGCCTGACGCGTCGAGCAATATATTCGGCGGGATGCTGCTGATTCCGCTGGCGGTCGTGCTGTACACGTTTTTGATAACGGTGGCAGGCCAGTTCGGGATTTTGAGTTTTCTGGTTCCGAGCGGGATGATGGTTTTGTATATAATGGGCGGCGTTGCGGTGCTGGCACTTGGAATTAGCGCTTATGGATATATGCAGGGGACGCCGGGCAAGCCTAAACAGCCGAAACCCAAAAAGGTAAAAGCGCCGAAACCTGTAAAAGAAAAGAAGATTAAAAAAGTAAAAGCGCCCAAGCCCGTAAAAGAGAAAAAGAAAAAAAGATAGCAGGTTACACCGATAAAAATGCGGATATTACAGGCCCATCGCGACACGCGGGGGCCTGTTTTTTTGCGCCGAGGATTAAAGAAAGGATAAGCAGTATTTGGCGTTTTTTTGTCCTTGACGAGTATGAAAAAATAAGTTCTATTCTATTGTTACCCGTAAATCAGCGGTCTAAAGCCTAATCGCTGAAAAACGGGCGGAAAAACAGGAATAAAAGGAATTTAGCTGAAGATATTGAAAGGGAGTAATAATGAAGCGAGCAAGAATTTTTCTGGCAATGATTATCTGTGCAGGAATACTTGCGGTAAGCGGCTGCGAAGAGTGCAAGGATTTACGGATTAAAAATGATACGCAGCGCAAGAGAATAGCGGAGCTGGAGAGCGAAGTACAGAGTACCAAGCTGCAACTGGCACAGATGGAACGGCAGCTTGCTTCTGCAAAAGAATCCGAAGGGATGGACGTGCAAACGCTGCAGGAAAAGGTCGCAGCTCTGGAAAAGACACTGGCCGAGAAACAGGCGTTAATCGATTCGATGAAGAATCAGCTTATGTTCGGCGGGGCGCAGCTACCTGTTGAGCTTAGCACTATGCTGGCGGAATTCGCGGCTAACAATCCCGATATGATTACGTTCGACGCGAACAAAGGAATAGTGAAATTCAAGAGCGATTTATTGTTCGAGCCTGGCAGTGACGTGGTCGCACCTTCTGCGACACAGGCAGTTCAGGCTTTAGCCGATATATTGAAGTCGCAGCAGGCGGAGCAGTTCGATATTATTGTCGCGGGACATACGGACGACATTCCTATCGGCAAACCCGCAACGCGACAGAAACATCCGACAAACTGGCATCTTTCAGCACACCGAGCGATATCCGTTCTGAATTTAATGATTAGTGACGGTCTGGCACCGGAGCGGTTGAGCGCTCGGGGATTCGGTGAGTACCGGCCGGTCGAACCGAACAAGCCCAACAAGAAGGGCAACCCGCAGAACCGCAGGGTCGAGATATATATCGTGCCCAAGGGGATGTAGAATTTCGCGGACAGACATTTTGTGACGGTCGAGTTGATAGCGATGCGTTGATTAGAACGCGGTCGTTTTGCAGATAACTTTACCAGCGGCTTGACGGAATAGTTGCAAAATGTGCATCGAAATTCAGTTCGTGCCAAAGGGCGTTTAAGCAAAACCGCTATCGCCGCCGGTTTTTCCCTATTTTTGCTTGAAATAATGTGCCGGCACGGTTAAACTCATTTCACACTTGGGGAATAGTGTAATGGTAGCACAACTGACTCTGGATCAGTTAGTTGGGGTTCGAGTCCCTATTCCCCAGTTTTTTTACTTCAACTTTCAGATGCAATTCGAGTTTGTCGTTATAAATATATGTCCTGCCTTTTTCGGTTTGCACTTCTATCGATTTATCTCCGTATGAAAGTTTGAGCGGATTGCCCAGCAGGGATTTGATTCTGGCAAGTTCGAGTTTGCCGTTTTTCCATTCGATGTCGATTTCGAATCCGCCGCGGGCGCGAAGTCCTTTAATCGAACCATCAGGCCAGGCGGAAGGCAAAGCCGGCAGTAAAATAATCTCGCCGCCGAGCTTATTATTCTCGAACCGCGAATAAGACTGCATAAGCATCTCGCAGATGCCGCTGGTTGCGCCGAAGTTGCCGTCGATTTGAAAAGGCGGGTGTGCATCAAACATATTTGGGTACGTGCCGGTTGAAATCAATGAGGTTAGCATTCTGCAGGCGTGGTCGCCGTCCTGCAAGCGTGCCCAGAGATTGATTTTCCACGCTTTTGACCAGCCAGTGCCGCCATCGCCGCGAAGTTCGAGCGATTTTCGAGCGGCTGTGAAAAGTTCGAAAGTATCTCTGCTGATTTGACTGCTCGGGAAAAGACCGTACAAATGTGAAAGGTGGCGGTGGTCGGTTTCCGGTACGGACAGGTCAATATCTTCGAGCCATTCCTGTACCTGGCCGGCCTCTCCGATTTGCATAGGCGCGAGGCGGTCACGTTTTTGTAAAAGTATTTTTCGAAAGTCGGCATCGGTATCGAGAATTTGTGAAGCGGTTATGCAATTATTAAAAAGGTCGTGGATAATTTGAATATCCATCGTGGGGCCGGCACAGATACTTACGTTATCAAACATCGGGTTTTCGGGCGACACCGACGGACAGGTCACGAGCCATTTATATTTCGGATGCTCGATGAGCGTATCGACGAAAAACTGGGCCGCTCCTTTCATAATCGGGTATGCATTTTCGAGAAATTTTTTATCGCCGGTGTA
>JBBABK010000296.1:0-2854 GCA_041657685.1 Phycisphaerae bacterium
GGATGCTGCCCAAGCAGGTTACGGAGGATTATCATACTATTCTCGCGAACCTCGGGCTGATAGGCGCATCGGGCATTCCCAAGAAGCTGGTGGTTACAAGCCCCGGTATCCGGGACGGCAAGACCACGTTCTCGGTGAATCTCGCGACGAGTCTGGCAAAAGCGGGCAAACGCGTGCTTCTTATCGACGGCGACCTGCGCAAGCCGGATGTTGACTGGATATTGAAAATGCCGCGGCATCTTAAAGGGCTGCGTGACTTGCTTGCAGGCGAAGATTTCGAGAATGTGATTCACCCTGTCGAATCGAAAGGTTTCGATGTGCTCACGGCCGGCTCGAAGGAGATATCCAACAGCTTTAAGCTGCTGTCGCTTTCGAGGATTGGCGAATACTTCCAGAGTATCGAGGGGAGTTTCGACCATATGATAATCGATTCACCGCCGGTGCTTGGTTTTCCTGACGCGCTGCTGTGGGCAAAACTTGCCGACGGCGTTATCGTGATTAGTTACGCGGGCAGGACATCCCAGCAGGACTTAAAGGATACCATCGAACGGCTCAACCAGGTAAATGTGAAAGTGCTTGGTACTGTTCTCAACAGTGTCAGCAGCGACTGCAGCTACAGCAGATTCGCTTACAACTATTATACGTCTCAGGGACAGGCAAGAAGACGAAAACACAAGGACCCGTCAATTCTTTTGCCTGAAGGCGGAACAACCTGAGGCGGCAATTTGGTTGAAACTTTAACGGGAAAATGACAATGAATTCTTTGGAAATAGAACAAAGTCCCAGGCTTGTGGTTTTGCACGAGCAGTCTTTCAGTAACGGTCGCAACTCAGGCGGCCTTAAGCTGCTGACCTCGCATGAACCTTTTATAAGTGCGGTGCTCGATTTTATAACGAACGGCGACGGCAAAAGGCACAGGTTCGGTTCTATAGCAGTCCCGCGAAAATGGCATAACGGCAACAGTGCCAAAAGCAGAATTGTGCGTTATACCAGCCGAATTCCATTTTCTTCGGAACTATTGAATGAATTGCGCACCGCTCAATGGCTGGTTGTTTCCAACGGCAGATATTTTTCAACAGTCAGCCGGGACAGGCTGGTCAGGATACTTGCGGATATGGATGTGAATTTAGTTGCGGTTGATGTTGACCCGGCGCTGGCGTATTACGGCGAAAGCGTCAGCCGAACCAGCCGGGGCGACGTTGCGGGTTTTCGCAGGTCGTACCAGGACTCGGCGATTCCGGTTGAGATGCCCGCGGACTGGCCAATGCATCTTATCATCAGCAGCTCTGCAGCACGTGCGATAGCGGCCTCGGGCGGGCTGCACGTGAAGTTCAGTGAATTTCTGGAATGGGCGCAGAGCAGGGGATTTATTTCGGCGAGCGTCAAAATCGGGGGCGCCGTGATGGACCTGGAAAAAGAAAGTGATTTGCTCGCGGTAATCAGGCGAATCGCGGCTGTCGGTAACGGCAAAGGGTCGGGGTCACTGTGGACGAGTGAGCCGACGGGAATAAATATGAAAGACTGTGTTATCGACCCCGGCGCGAGACTGTTTGGGCGGGTTATATACGGAAGCGGGCTGCGAGTCGGTTGCGGCGCGGTAATTTCCGGGCCGACTATGCTCGGTGACAATGTGAAAATCGGAGCCGGTGCCGTGGTGAGAAATTCAGTTATAGCTCCCGGCTTATCCATCCCGCCGGGAGCAATTATAGAAAACCGCGTCATCGAAAATCAACGACAGATTTTCGAGAATAAGTCCGATGCGGCGGCTATTTTTCATTACGCGGCGGACAATAAGTTTTCCGCGGCGGATAACCACGCAGGCAGCCGGTTCAGAATATGGCCGAGATTTTCTTATGCCAGGTTTTTCAAACGGCTGTTCGATATCGCAATTTCGCTTATTGTGCTGATTTTATTTATGCCTTTTGCTCCTTTTGTGGTCCTCGCGGTTAAATTCAGCTCTCCCGGTCCGGTACTTTTCAAAGACCGCAGGCAGGGTTTGCACGGCCGGTACTTTAATTGTCTGAAATTCAGAACTATGGTTTCCGATGCCAGCCGGCTGCAGGAACACCTTCGAAAGCACAATGAAGTAGGAGGGCTGCATTTCAGCATCAAAGATGACCCGCGGATAAATGCGGTAGGCAGGTTTTTGCGAGAGACATTTATCGATGAAGTGCCGCAGTTCATTAACGTGCTGCTGGGCCAGATGAGTCTTGTAGGTCCGCGTCCTTCCCCGGAAGCGGAAAATACGCAGTGTCCGAGATGGCGAGACGCGAGGCTTTCGGTGCGGCCGGGCATTACGGGATTGTGGCAGGTGCGCAGGACTCGCGCATGGGGGCGGGACTTTCAGGAGTGGATTAAGTACGACGTGAAGTACGTTACGAAATTATCATTCAAAATGGATTTATTGATTTGCTGGCTGACGTTTTTGAAGATTGCAAGAGGGTTCACAAAACAATTTACTAAATGATTTTTTCAGTTAAGGATTAACTGATGCGAAGGACATTTAACTGGAGACTGGCGGCGGTTCTTGTAATCGCAATCGGGCTTTTTACGTTTGGTGTGTATCACCTTTGGCGATGGCAGAAGCACCGCACGGCCGTTTATCAGCTCGAACAAGGCAATCTTGCTTATAGTCAGTATGACTGGGGCAGCGCGGCATCTCATTACGGCCGCTATCTTGATTTGGTGAGAGACGACGCGGATTTGTACGAAAATGACAAGCGGCTTGAGCCGCCTATTGATATAACGCTGCGTCAGGCCCGCGCGATTTTGAACTTACGGCCGTTAAAGCGCAGCTACGTCGAGCGTGTAACGGCGATATATCGAAGCGTGCTGCGGATGGACCCGAATAATT
>JBBABK010000297.1:0-2853 GCA_041657685.1 Phycisphaerae bacterium
TAGAAATCCTTATAAACTCTATTAGTATTTCAGTATGTACTTATTTGCTATATGTTGCTATATTTCACCGTGGCGCTGAATTCTACAGAATCAATATAAGGGCAGCTTATATTATTGTAATGCATTTTTCAAAACTAATTTTTGGAGATTAAAAAATGGCCGCAAAAGAAGTTATCAATGCCGTGTACGAGCAGGTGCTTCGGCGAAATCCCAACGAGCCTGAGTTCCATCAGGCTGTAAAAGAGGTATTAAACAGTCTGCCGCCGGTACTCGACAGGCACCCGGAATACGTCGAGCAAAAAATCCTCGACAGGCTTGTCGAGCCTGAAAGACAAATTATGTTCCGCGTCCCCTGGCTGGACGACAAAGGCAACATACAGGTCAACAGGGGTTTTCGTTTCGAATTTTCAAGTGCGCTAGGCCCTTACAAAGGCGGAATCAGATTCCACCCGACGGTATACGCCGGCATCCTGAAATTCCTCGCGTTCGAGCAGATTTTCAAAAATTCACTTACCACCCTTCCGATGGGCGCAGGAAAAGGCGGTTCCGATTTCGACCCAAAGGGAAAATCAAACAATGAAGTTATGCGTTTCTGCCAGAGCTTTATGACCGAGCTGTCCAGACACATCGGTGCCGATACGGATGTGCCCGCCGGTGACATCGGCGTCGGCGGCAGGGAAATCGGTTATATGTTCGGCCAGTACAAACGCATCCGAAATGAATTCACCGGAGTCCTGACCGGTAAAGGTCTCAACTGGGGCGGCTCGCTCATTCGTCCCGAAGCAACCGGCTATGGCGCTGTTTACTTTGCCGAGGAAATGCTCAAAACCAGAAAAGAAAGCCTCGAAGGAAAAGTCTGCACAGTATCAGGTTCGGGCAACGTCGCACAGTACACCGTCGAAAAACTAAACCAGCTCGGCGCAAAACCGGTCAGCCTGTCGGATTCCAACGGCTGCGTCTACGACCCCAGCGGCATCGACGATGAAAAGCTTACTTTCGTTAAAGAGCTTAAGAATATCCGCCGTGGCCGAATCGAAGAATATGCAAAGAAGTTCAAAGCCGAGTACCACCCGAACAAAAGACCGTGGGATATCAAGTGCGATTGTGCATTCCCCAGCGCAACCCAGAATGAAGTCGATGAAGAGGACGCAAAAACATTGCTCAAAAACGGCTGCTATGTCGTCTCGGAAGGCGCTAATATGCCCAGCACTCCCGAAGCGGCGGATTTGTTCATCTCGAAAAAAATTCTTTACGGCCCGGGCAAAGCTGCCAATGCCGGCGGCGTAGCAACCAGCGGCCTCGAAATGTCGCAGAACTCAATGCGATTGAACTGGTCCCGCGAGGAAGTGGACGCCAAACTGCATAACATTATGATTTTGATTCACCAAAACTGCTTCAACGCCGCTCAGGAATACGGCCAGCCCGGCAACCTGGTTATGGGTGCAAACATCGCCGGCTTTACTAAACTTGCCGACGCAATGCTTGACCAGGGATTAGTGTAATATAACACTATATAGTTATGACAAGGGCGTCATTATGACGCCCTTTTTTTATGGCTTGCAAACGAATACACCGTATGCTTTTGATTAACATTCAATGATAAAGGGGATTGCTGTTATAGAAATTTCCTGCCAATATCGAATAATCTGAAAAATCCACACCGTTCGGTTCGATTAAGTCACAAACAGAATCAATTTGCAGCCACTCAAGTGTCAGCAGCTGCAAATCATTATAATCAACTATATAATCTATATTAAAATCCGCGACCATCGGCGGTATAAGCTCATACGCAAGACCGTAATTTCGTCCGCTTTTTGTAGCCGAGTTGGTAATCGCGATATCATACAAACCGCCATACGGCAGCCGTAATTCGACCTTACGCGTGTTATCATTCGGGTCAGTGATACTGTATAAGGGCAGGCCGTTCGGGTCATTCACCGAAAAATTCAATCGGAACTTCGGCGCACTTTCATCGGAATATACATAACCGCCCAGCCTAAATGTTCTTGTAGGTTTTCTGTTCCAGGTCAGCGTCAGCACCAGCCTTTGATTCTTTTGTCCTGTAATATAATAATGGTCGTATTGGTTAAGGCTGTTCATTGTTGCGTACGCCCAACCTTCGTTCTGTATTGTCGGAGTACCCTTCGTAATTTTCCCGGCCGAAAGCAACAGGTATGCCCGCAAAGCGTCAATTCTGCCGTAGCCCCTATCCTTTTGCCAGACGTTATTCGGGTCTAACGGATAAGTCGAAGCGCCTGTCCCCGATTTGATGTTTTCAAAAGCTGAGTTGATTATAATCGCCCTGAGAACCTCGTTATGTCCCGCGTCAATATAATTTGCGTCCGTTTGAGTCAGACCAAGCAAAAGTGCCGCCGTACCCGCAGTATGCGGAACCGCAAGGCTCGTTCGACCATCATTCCACACAGGAACTTTCCATATATTCGTTCCGCTGTCAGGCACGTTCTGGTCATTTGCCGGAGCGGTAATATCAGGTTTCATCCTTCCGTCCGCTGTAAAACCGCTGCTGCTTCTCGGTGCCGCCCGGTCGTACACTCCGTACGTACCTGTTAATAATCCGCCGGTGGATATTGCGTTGTATGCGTCACCCGGAGGCCAAATCACCGAATAACCGTTGCCTGCCGGATTGGCGAACAGCACGTCGTACTCCTCCGCGAAATAATCATATATTAAAGTAAGCTGACTTTGACCGTCGGGAGAATAGCACGGGTCTGCGATTCCTGATACTATCACTCTCGAATTATAATTGGTAATCAGGCTGGTAAAAGCATTGCTGAGTTGCGAATAACTGCTGATTCGTCCGCCCGTAATCTCGACCCCCGGCGCGACACCTAT
>JBBABK010000298.1:0-2813 GCA_041657685.1 Phycisphaerae bacterium
ACGCTCTTCCGATCTTATAGGTAACGCGAAGATTGACCCGAGCGTGCGAATGTACGGGCCGGTAAAGGTTATGAATGACGTTACAGTACAGGCCGGTGTGATAATATTTGGTCCTGCCGTTTTGGAGCAGGGGGTAAAGATTGGCAGGGACAGCTTTGTCGAAAACAGCGTAGTATGGTCGGGGGCGACCATCGGCCCTCGCTGTGAAATTCGCAACTGCGTTGTCGGGCATCAAGCGTCCGTGCCGGCCGAGTCTGTTCTTGCAGATACCGGAATGGTGGAAGTGTCGCCGCGCAGGAAGATAAAAGTTGAATCATTTAAGCCGAAGGCTGAAAAGGCGTCCCGTATCAGAAAACGACGGTCTTTAAGCCGGGAGGCGGAGATTTCGCCGACAGAGGAACAGCACGAGCACGTTACGCTCGGTGTTCCTTTGATGCTTTCGGCAGGTTTCAGCCTGCTGCTTATTGGGTTGATAGCGGCGTACTGGAATGTTCTTGCGGACGTTTGGCGAATATGGATAAGCAACGCTGAATATTCGGCGGGTATTGCGGTGCCGTTTCTTGCATTGTTTGTGCTGTGGTCGCGACGAGAAAAAATTCGCAGGTGCGTTATTGGGCCGTCGTACTGGGGGATAGCGGGCATTGCCGTATCCTCAGCGGTTATGGCTTATGGAATCATATATAACAATGTTACGGCACAGCGGATTAGCTTCATTATGGCCGTTGCGTCGGTCGTTTTGTTTTTATTCGGCAGGCAGCTTTTTGTTAAGACTGCAACTGTGTTGTTGTTTTTGATGCTTATGTTTCCGATGCCGCAAAGCGTGCATGATTCGGTGTTGTTGCCTGCTCAGCGGTTCAGCGTAAGCTCGGCGGAGTTTTGTCTTCAGTGCATGGGAATGTACGCCTCCAGTACGGGCGATATCCTGAATGTTGACCGGGCCTTGTTTGCTGTCGGGCCCGGATGCAGCGGGCTGCGAATGGTGAGCGCATTTTTTATAGTCAGTGCGATGATTGCGTTGTTAATCCGTCGCAGTATCTGGGAAAAGATGCTCGTACTGGTGTCGAGCATTCCGATAGCGATGTTTTGCAATACGCTGCGGATAACTCTGGCCGGCGCCGGTGCAAAGATGCTGGCTGAAAATATAGAGTGGCAAAATTTACTCCACACAGCGGGAGGCTACGCGATGATACCTGTCGCTATGATGGGCCTTATGGGGGAGTTGTGGCTTGTTTCGAAATTGTTGCCGGTAAAGACGGAGCGGCCGGCTGTTAATAATGTATCAATCAAATGGGAATCAACGTAAGTTTTTTTTTAAGAGGTGATGGTAATGGATGAGTTGACAAACTATAGACCGAGGCAGAGTTTTATAGAGCTGCCTGTGAATCCGGACGCGGAAGAAAGCCAGCTTGCGGAGAGTCCGAATCTTTTGGCTCCGATTAAACTGTACTGGAAAATGGCACTGGCGATTTCCGCCGTTATTGCCATAGTCGGGCTGGTTGTGGTGTTTATCATAATTAAGCCGCAGTACGAAGGCATTGCGACGGTTCGCGTGGCACCCAGTTCTCCGAGCATTCTTTTCGGCACTGAAAACAGCACTCCGACCGAAGCTTACAGAAATTTCAAAAATGACCAGGCAAGATTAATCGTCGAAGACCAGCGAATCCTTCAGCGTGTTGCGGATGATTTGGCCGACAAAGATTTGGAGTTGTTCAAAAAAGGCGGTTTGCTTGGCCAGAATTTCGGGCCTGTCGAGGTGTTGCGCAAGGCCATTGCCGATGAGACAATCAGCAGCTCAGCGCCCAGGGACAGTGAGTACATAAGAATTATTGTAAAAAGCCCCAGACAGGACGAGGCCGTGGTGATTGCAGACGCGTTCAGCAAGGCGTATATGGCGATAGTGGGCAGCCAGAACACTCAGGACGATAATGAAAAACTGCAGCTTCTGGAAAACGAGCGCAGGATTTACGCCGAGCGACTCACGCAGCAGAGACAGAAGATTCGCGAGCTTGCCGACGAGTACGGCAGCGTCGTACTGACTCCGCGGCAGGAAATGATGCTGTCGCGTGTCAAGAGCCTGCAGGATATGGTTACCGAAGCCGAATCACAGCAGCTTCTTCTCGAAACGAAAATCGAGCTGCTGGAAAAAATAAAGGATATGCCGACCTTCGCAGAAGGGCTGCTCGAAAGAAAGCAGGAATTCGTACAGGGCGACGTTGTTTATACAACACTTGCACACAGAATCGCCGGGCTGCAGGAAGAACTTGTCGAGGCGCAGCAGGTTTTGAAAGAAGGCAATCCGCATCTAACCAGAAGTCAGCAGACGCTTGCGGCTTTCGAGAAAAGCCTTGAAGAAAGAAGGCAGAAGCTCGAACGCGATTTCGATGAAAAGATAAACCAGGAGATGTCGCAGAACCAGGAGCTTGAGCTGAATATGGCCAAAGCGGAACTGAAAAGCCAGATGGTTCAAAAGGATATTCTCAGGGGAAAGTTGCAGCAGGAAGACCTCGATACCATAAACCTCGGCCGAAAGCAGCTCGAAATCGAAGAAGCCCAGGAGCAAATGGCTCTTTCGAAAGAGATATATGACGGTATAAGGCGAAGGATACAGGAGATGGAGCTTGAAGCGAAGCGGCCTGCGAGGATGTCCATTCCGTATGAAGCGCTGAGCAACGTGGTGCCGAACAAGCGTGTTAAAATGTCGGCGGCAGTGCTGATGATGGCTATAGCGGCGGGTCTCGGAGCGGCGGTACTTCGTGACAAAGTCGATTCGAGCGTTCGAAGTCCTAATGATTTGCGAAAACAAATCGGGGTTC
>JBBABK010000299.1:0-2812 GCA_041657685.1 Phycisphaerae bacterium
AAATAATTCCACAAACAGGTGAAATACGAAAAGCGGATAAAATTTTTATTGCAGGGGCAGCCGGGCCGATGGGTCAAATGCATACGATACGGCTGCTCTGTTCGGATGTGGAAGACGTTTCGATAACCGCTGCCGATATTGACGATGTCAGGCTGGGGGCATTAAGAGCAAAAGTAAAAACAGATAAGCCCATTTGTATAATCAATTCCGCAAAACATCCTGTCACCGGCATGTTCAGCTATTTTGTAATATTGGCGCCTGTCGGTGCGTTAATCGCACAGGCGATTAATGACAGTTCTGAGGGAGCATTGATAAATCTTTTCGCGGGGATACCGGCTTCGATTCGGCAGGAAATGGATTTGAACAGGTACATCGAAAACAAGTGCTTTATATTCGGTTCCAGCGGTTCGCGAATCAGCGATATGAAAATAGTATTGGATAAAGCTCTTGCCGGCAAATTGAACATCGACCTGTGCGTTGATGCTGTCAGCGGAATGGCTGGGGCTATCGACGGGATTAGCGCGGTGGAAAATCGAACGATGGCAGGTAAAATCGTGGTTTATCCGCAAATGGAAAAACTGCCGCTGATAAAATTATCGGATATGAAGGGAAAATATCCCCGCGTTGCGGATAAACTTAATAATGGCTTGTGGACTAAAGAAGCTGAACAGGAGTTGCTCGACTCTGTGAGTTGATTTACGGACTACGGCTGGGTGGACAATTATCGAAATGCTGTATCCGTCCATCCCATTTATCTGGCTTCACCAACAACTGCCAATAATAAACCTTATCTGTAATAAAATCCGGTTTTTAATCAGAAAATAAACGACCTGGAGGATTTTCCAACTCACGAGTAATACAGCAGTTTTCATTTGTTATGTCGCTATTTTTACAGCCGCAAATATGTATTCTTATGCCGAAATTGTTTGCGATTTTCTTGATTCTTTCAATATTTGATATTCTGACTTCTAATGGCAACATTTTTCCCGTTGAGTTTTTCAGACCGATAGGCAAATTGATACCTTTTGAAAAAGGTTCCAGAATTTTATTCAGCATCTCCATATTAGTAATATTCTTTTTGAGGCTGGATATTATAGCAGGCCTCAAGAAAAGAAAACTAACTGCAATTTCTTTACACCTCGTTTTAGAAACCGCTAAAAACAAATCTCGTAACTGTTCATCACTGTCAGTAACGTTATGTATTAAAGGATCACACCTGACCGACATTTTAATTCTTATTTTAATAAGTCTTTCAAGTTGCTCAAGCCTCTCCTGAGGCTTAGCGGCAGCGGGTTCAATTGTGTTTGTGATTTCATCATCAATCGCAGTAAGGCCGATCTGGCTGGCTATTTTGGAACGGTATTTCTCAAATAATCCAAAAATTTCATCTGGTATTATGCCTTTAGTAACAAATTGAACGCCTATGTCATTTTCCAACAGGGTTTTCATTACATCAAAGCTAACCTGCTGAATTTGCAGTATAGGCTGAAAGGGATCACATGAGGGACAAAAGTAAACAGCTGTCGGCTTTTTGCGTTTACGTTTTATTTCGTCAGCTATTCGCTCGGCCATATCTTCATAAATTTCGATTGAATTATCACCGGGATAAACGGAGTAGCCCTTAGTATAACAATAAACACAATTGTGAACACAACCAGTTGATATATTTACGGTAGGCAAATTCGCCAGACATCTCAATCCTGATGGTGAAAGGAAATTTGTTTTGCGATGTTTTGTAATTATTCTCAGCATATTTTAATACCAGGCATGGCCAAATTAGCTTTAATATAATTACGCCCGAGGGGATTCGAACCTCTGACCTTCGGTTTAGGAAACCGACTCACAAAAACTGTAACCTGCTGCAAGAACAAGAACTTACCGAAAAACCCGAAAACGACTTGGTGCAATGCTTGGCGCTTCTAACCTCGAAATACCCTGACTTGGTGATTGTGGTCGAACATTGGCCAGGCCTGCCGAATGCTGTCAAACAGGCGATAAAAACACTGGTTGAGACTGCCCGAAAATAAGCAGTACCGAGTTTTCCGAGTCCATAAAAAAAGAGTTTTTCGGGACTTATGCGTACACGCGTGTATAAGCGTCCGAAAATCCCTTTTTACTTCAAAAATGAATTTCTGGAGTCCATAAAAAAAGGGAGCGGGGAGTTTTCGCACACTTTTACGCACGCGCGCAAGGAGATTCTATGGCCAAGGGTATTCTTGAACCGGCCAGCCACGCTGGAAAAATTGAGAAGTAACTAATTACGGAAAAACATATCCCCGGATATTGTGCAGTACAGGATTGTATCTTTCCTGAATTGTTGGCGGGTTATTGACCGTTTCAATCATAATCGCAGTGGAATCTTCCTCAACCTTAATCAACCTATTTAGCTGATAGCCCTCGAGCGCCATCACCTGCGAAAACTCGTTCGGGTCAGTGATGTTACTTACCTTTGCGAGGTGGTAGCACTGCTGCATCGTAAGAGGTGGAGCGTAAAGAAACGACAGCTTATAGGGAGTTTTTGGCGGTATATAAGTACCCCATATACTTTTCGGGTCGTCAGACCTATTTGACCACATTCGATAAACCCCTACCGAGTATCCGGGCTGTCCAGTCGCAGGCTCGGCAGAAACGAACGTAAGAGGGCTGCCGTAAATTTCTTCGACCTCGTACTGCTGCATACCGGATTGCAATCGTGATATCGGCGGGCCAAAATCTGGTTTTTCCTCACAGCCAAACAAAAACGGCAAAATCAATAACAGTATCCACTTTTTCATAATTCCTCTCTTTACATTTAAACCGACTATATTTTTGA
>JBBABK010000300.1:0-2786 GCA_041657685.1 Phycisphaerae bacterium
ACCTTCCTGATTTCCTGCGGGAGTTGTTCGAAGGCGGTCGCTTTGCTGATGCCGACGTTTCGGCAGAATTTTTTAATCAGGCGGTTGTAAAAAATATTCATTCGCTTGCCGCCCTTGCGCCAGGCGTCAATCGTACCGCTTTCCAGTGACACTGTTTTATCCGGCACAATTAAATCCGGGTCGAATTCGAGAATCGTTCCGAGTCCGTCGCATTCTTTGCACGCGCCGTAGGGACTGTTGAAGCTGAACAGCCTCGGCGATAATTCCGACAGGCTGCACTGCGGATGCTCCGGGCAGGCGAATTTTTCGCTGTAAACGATTTGCTGCCAGTCGCCGTTGCCGCCGGTCTTTGCGTCGTCGCCCGGCTTTTGCACCAGCACGAGCAAAATCCCGTCGGCAAGTTTCAGGGCCGTTTCGACCGAATCTGCCAGCCGGATTTTCACCGCGTCTTTGAGAATTAATCTATCGACCACCGCCTCGATATCGTGCTTTTTATTTTTATCGAGGAGCGGGACGTTCTTTACGTCGTAAATGCCGCCGTCAACACGCACCCGCACAAAACCTTCGCGCTGGATGTTGGCGAAAATTTCGTGATGCTCGCCCTTCTTGCCGCGAACGAGCGGCGAACAGATTTGGATTTTCGCACCTTCGCCGAACGATAAAATCGAATCGACTATTTGCGTCGAATGCTGGCTGGTAATTTCCCTGCCGCATTTCCAGCAGTGAGGCTGGCCGACACGTGCGAAAAGCAGCCGGAAATAATCGTATATTTCTGTCGTTGTCGCGACTGTCGAACGCGGATTGCTGCTTGCGCTTCGCTGCTCGATTGCGATTGTCGGCGGCAGGCCGGTAATACTTCCCACGGCCGGTTTTTGCATCTGCTCTAAGAACTGCCTCGCGTAGGAGCTTAGTGATTCGACGTATTTGCGGCGGCCTTCTGCGTATATTGTATCGAATGCCAGCGAGCTTTTGCCTGAGCCGCTGATGCCGGTGATTACCACCAATTGGTCGCGCGGGATGTCGAGGCTGACGTTCTTGAGATTGTGCTCGGCCGCCCCTGTAACGCGAATAATCTTTTCCATTTCTGCTGCCATATACTATTTAATCCCTCTTGGGCTTAAGCCTATCGATAATGAAATTTCGCAAAAATCCGAACCCCCCATTATACTATCCTCCACACCAAAAGTAAACCCCACCCGCAAGCATCCCTCAGCCTGCCATTTACAACAGCATCAACCGACAATTGCGTCGGTTTAGTAATTGCCATCGCACAAGTCCCGCGATATAATAAAAGTATGTACAGCTTAGCCGAAAAACAAGATTCTCTTGACAAGAACACGAGGCAGGTTCTGTCGCGTTGCCGTAATGCGATTAATTCTGATTACCCTAATGCCCGTATCATTCTGTACGGCTCCCACGCAGTCGGCAGGGCACAACCTGATTCGGATGTCGATTTGTTAATACTGCTCGATGAAGAAGTTCCCGCCGGCAAAAAAAGATATATTCACGATACACTCTATGATATTGCGCTTTTGGAAGATGTGGTTATCAGCGCTATCATCATATCCTGTGAAAAATGGGATTCGCCTATCAGCAAAGCTACGCCGTTATATCAGAACATTCAGAATGAAGGAATCAAAGTCGCATGACCGAAGGCCAAAGCCAGCTTATCAAATACCGGCTAACCAGAGCACGCGAAACACTCGAAGAAGCAGAAGTAATGTTCGATAGCGGATATTTCTACGGAGCCGCTAACCGTATCTACTATGCCTGCTTTTACGCTGTTGTCGCGTTGTTGCTTACACAAAACCTGTCAAGCAGCAAGCACAGCGGCACAATCAGCCTGTTTAATAAACATTTCATAAAAACCGGTGACATACCGAAAGATATGGGCAAATTTTATTCCCGAATGTTCGACAGCCGGCTTGAAAGTGATTACGGCGAACTCATGGAAATTGACCCTGATGAAATCCGCCATGACCTTGCAACCGCAGCCAATTTCATAGACCTCATTACCAACACAATTCTCAAAAAATAAAAGTTGTGTTTTAATCGCAATCTGAATCGGTGCAGTCGAGCCAGTGCTGCACAAAAATTTCTAAATCGTTTTCGTCAATAATAGCATCGGTACCATCGAGATTGGTGTCGGCATTCCAATTTGTATCGCCGTCTTCGCTCAGCCACGCGAGGGCCAACACCGAATAATCATAAAAATCAACACGGCAGTTTGTGATTAAATCGCCTACCGGCGGCTGGTGCAGCGGGTCGCCGCAGCACGCAGCGAGCCACAGCTCATAAATAATGTTATCCGAAACCGAATCGCCCTGCCCGTCGGGGTTGCTCGTCGGATTGTAAGGACCGCTGGCGTCGGCAAAACTATTATATCGCGCGTCGATTTCGACGCTCTGCCAGTTTGAAATCCCAGCTGTGTTGCCAGAAAAACAATTGCCGGTAATTGTAAGCGACGTCACCGGCGGCGGGCCGATGCCGAGGGCTTCAAATCCATTGCCGATGAACGAATTATCCTCGACCGTGACCGACGTCGCTCCGTCAATTGACATACCGACATAATTTTCGAGCATCACGTTATCAACGACCGCAGCGTCGGCGTTCTGCAGATATATTCCCGTATGCCAGCCGGTAAATTTATTGCCGCGGACTTCGAGCGAGCTGACGCCGCCGAACTCGTTTATCAGCGCGCGGTATGTGTCACCCCCGCCTGGGGCCAAGCCGGTGCGAGTAAATAGATTGTTTATAATCGTATGGCCGTTCGTTCCGCCGACGAT
>JBBABK010000301.1:0-2773 GCA_041657685.1 Phycisphaerae bacterium
AGCAATACTGCTTGGACTCATCGGCCTGTTCAGTATAGCCCAAAGTTTGAACGTACTTTCATTAGGCAGCCCGGAAGCTCTTGGGCTGGGGGTATCAGTCGGCCGAACTAATCTTATATCATTTGCACTGGCAGCGTTTATCACAGCAATTGCGGTCAGCCTTAGCGGGTTGATTGGATTTGTCGGATTGATTGTCCCTCACGGCGTCAGGCTGGTATTCGGCCCCGACCATCGCCAACTACTGCCGTTAAGCGCTCTGTGCGGTGCGGCACTTTTGGTGATAGCAGATACTGTCGCAAGGACGATTATAGCGCCAGCTCAGCTTCCGGTTGGAATAATAACCGCGCTGGCGGGCGGGCCGTTCTTTTTGTTCCTGCTTGCCAGGTACAGCAGAAAGGTGAATTCGGCAAAATGATTTTGCCCATAGAAATTGAAAACGTCAGTTTCGCTTACGCAGCCCGACCGGTTCTTCGGAACATCAGTTTTGCGGTTGAGCAGGGAGAATTTCTCGCGGTCGCCGGGCCGAACGGATCGGGCAAGAGCACATTGCTCAATCTTATATGCGGCCAATTGAAGCCGAGCAACGGACAAATTCGAATAGACGGAGCTGATATTAATTCGTATTCGGTTAAGGAACTTGCACGAAAAATTGCGGTGGTGAGACAGGAGTTTGTGCCAGCGTTCGATTTTACCGCCGCTGAGATTGTCGCGATGGCGAGAACTCCTTATATGTCGGCGTTCGGGTTTGAATCTGACGCGGACAAAAAAATCATAAATGATGCACTCAAAGCGACACAGACAATTCAGTTCGCGGCGCGGCCAATCGGTCAGTTGAGCGGCGGTGAAAGACAACGGGTATTTATCGCTCGTGCGCTGGCGCAGCAAGGCCCGATTCTGCTGCTTGATGAGCCGACGAATTTTCTGGATTTTAAACACCAGGTCGTAATTTATGATTTGCTCAAAGAGACTCAGCGGCAAAGCGGAAAAACGATAATTTCAGTTACTCACGATATAAATCTCGCAATGCAGTATTGCGATAAAGCCGTGTTGTTGTCCGAACAAAAATATCATATCGGCAGCCCCGACGAGGTCTTTACCCGCCAAAGAATCGAAGAGGTCTTCGACGTAACGGCATTCGAAGGGGCAATGGAAAAGGGCAGGTTCTTTATGCCGTTGGGCAAGTTAGCGAAAGATGCCTAAAATTTTCAGCTTAGATTAATCAACCACCCCGTTTTTTCTCGTAAATTCTGCCATTGGCCTGATTTATTATTGTTTTTTGCAAAGTATTAAGGTTGTGATTAACCTTTCCGCCAAAATCTGGTATAATGCTGGTTTGGCCTGAAGCGTGGTTGAAGATATAAAAGAGGCAGGGTAAAAAGTGACAGATAACGGTAAAAAATCGAACGGTAAAAAGTCCGGCGGAAACGGAAAAATTTCCGCCAGCGAACTGGAACATTTCAAGAAGCTTTTGCTGGAAAAACGGCGTGATTTAATCGGGGACGTCGGTGAAATGCATGACGAAGCGCTCAGGAATTCGCGGATGGATGCGGCCGGCGACCTATCGGCAATGCCCATTCATATGGCTGATATAGGAACCGATACTTACGAACAGGAGTTAGCGCTGGGACTGATGGACGGCGAAAGGAAACTGCTGCGGCAAATTGACGAGGCGCTCGAGCGAATTTATAACGGCATTTACGGCGTCTGCCAGGGAACCGGAAAGCTAATAAACAAGGCCCGGCTCGAAGCAAAACCCTGGGCGAAATACTCGGTAGAATATGCAAAGCTGGTCGAAACCGGCCAGGCCCCCGGCGAACCGCAATAATTTATAAAATTATGACTTCAAAATGCCCTACCTGCAAGGAACCGGTAAAACCCGGTGACAACAAATCGGGCAGGTTTTTTCCCTTTTGCTCGGAAAGGTGTAAACTGATTGACCTCGGAGCGTGGCTCGAAGGGCAATACAGGATATCGGCCGAAGGAAAACGGCCCGAAGAAGAGGAAAAAGAACAACCCCGACAGAATTGAATCCACCCGGCAAAAGTTGAAAAAAAACTGTGAAACGACCGATAATACAGGTATACTTCTGGTTTATGATTTTATGCCAAGGCGGATTCACCGGCGAAATAATTTTGACCTAATTTGAAAGGATTCAGAAATGGCACAGGAACAGACTGAAATCCAGTTTTTTGACAAGTTTCTTTTCACAAAAATTTTCCAGAGTTTCCGCATTGCTATCCATCCAAGTAAAATGATTATCGCTTTTATGGCGGTCGCGGTGATAAGCATTCTTGGGTTTGTTATGGATTTCAGCAAGCCGGTCGTCGTAACTTCCGACGGGTCTGTGACCGAGCTTGATGTTTATATGCTGAACCGTGACGCGGCTGATGAGTTTATCGAAATGAACAAAGACAGCGGCGCTCGCACCGGCGTGTATTCGACGATGTGGAGGTTCGCCGCAGGTGAATTTCAAAACTCGGTCGATTCCGTTCTCGACGGCAGGTTCAGAGCGGTTTCACAAAGTATCGCAAACTACTTTATGGCGGCAGGATGGGCCTTTAGATACCATTTTCTTTATTCGATAATATTTACCTCTTTCAAGTTTGTTATTATCTGCATAACGGGCGGCGCTATTTGCAGAATTTCCGCTTTACAGTTTGCACTCGGAGAAAAGCCCGGCATTACCGAAGCATTGAAATACAGCACCAGAAAATTTGTGAGTTTCTTAGCTGCGCCTTTGGCACCTGTAGCTATCTCGATGGTGCTTGGATTT
>JBBABK010000302.1:0-2762 GCA_041657685.1 Phycisphaerae bacterium
GAACCTAAACTTGGGAGATAAAAGAATGAAAAACGTGAACGTGATTGCATTGGTGCTGTTGATTGTCGGCGGGCTGAACTGGGGTCTGGTAGGCATATTCAACTTCGATTTAGTGGCTGCAATCTTCGGCGATATGAGCATCCTGAGCAGAATCGTTTACATCGTCGTCGGGATTTGCGCAGTTTATTGCATATCGATTATCAGTCCGCTGCTGAAAAAATAAGACTGGTAAATCAAAGGCCTGAATGTAAACCCGGGATATAAATACGTTGTTACAATTATAAAAAGGAAGTGAGGTTTGATTATGTGCCAGACATGCGGATGCTCGCCGTGTAAAAATGCGGCAGGCCTGTAAAAAATAAAGTCTGCTCAGGCTGCGATAAGCCTGCAAAAGACTGCACCTGCAAACCAAAGTAATAAACAAACCGTGCTTTGAATTACTATAGAAGCAGCCCTGACAGGGTTAGCAAGGGGAGGTTTTGTTTATTTAATTAATCGGTTTTTCGATTATAAAAAGTATCTTCAGATGATTTTTTAATGAGGATTTTAGAAAATGGCTGAGCAAAAGATGAGTCATAATGCGGATTGTCCTGACGAATCGCACAACAAACACCTTTGTCATTTAATGTACGAAGGTTTTCATTTCGACCACCCGCAGGAATACAAACAAATGGTCCAGAATGCTCAATTCAGGTGTCAGAACTGCGGCCGAACAGCGAATAAAAGTGAAAATCTCTGCGCACCAATCGCTTTGTAAAAATCGCCGTTCAGGATTAAACATTCCCGCGGCCGCGAAAATTCAAACCGGCAAACGAACACTGTTTAAGTATTTAAGCAGATACTTAAATGGCGTATGAGTCGCCAGCCAGACAGTCTTTAATTCTTAGGCAGTGCAAATCAGTGCTTTAATTTGCCTGAAGAAAAACGTATAATCCCGTAAAGCTGTTTTGGGAACGGTTTATGGGCTATTTTCATGACAATATCGAGCGGATGGCGGGGTATGAGCCGGGCTTTCAGCCGGCGCGGACGGACGTGGTCAAGCTCAATACCAACGAAAATCCGTATCCGCCGAGTCCGACGGTAATCGAAGCAATTCGAGCGGTAGAGGCCGAGCGGATGCGGCGATATCCTGACCCGACGGCAAAGGCATTTCGCGCGACGGCGGCACAGGTCAACACCGTCGATGCGGATAATATCATCTGCTGCAACGGCGGAGACGATTTACTGAAAACCGCGTTTATCGCATTTTGCGATTCGACACGCGCAGCGGCGTATCCGGTACCGACGTATTCGTTGTATCCGGTGCTGGCAAAAATCGTCGGATGCGAGGTATCAGAGATTCCGTTCGACGCGGAATTTAATCTGCCGGCCGGGTTAGTTAAAACCGGCGCGGCACTGACAATCGTCTGTAATCCCAACGCGCCGAGCGGCAGTTTTATAAACGTTAATGAAATCGCGTCACTGGCGGACGAAGTAAAAGGCGTGGTGCTGGTCGATGAAGCGTATGTGGATTTCGCGGATGATAACTGCGTTCGACTGATTAAGGATTTCGATAATGTGATGATTCTGCGGTCGATGAGCAAGGGATATTCGCTGGCTGGGATGCGGTTCGGGTACGGCATTGCGAGCAAAACGCTGATACAGGGACTTTTAAAAGTGGTGGATTCGTACCCGGTCGATGCGGTTGCGCAGGCGGCTGCGACGGCGGCGATAAAAGACCAGCAGTATTTCAAAACCAATATCGAAAAAGTCAAAGCGGAAAGAGCGAGATTAACAGACGCCTTGAGAAAACTGGGATTTAAAGTCCCGAACAGCAGCAGTAATTTCGTTCTCGCACAATGCACCGAGCCCAATGCGGGCGAAATTTATGAAAAACTCGTCGAGCGGGATGTATATGTTCGATATTTCAATATGCCGGGACTGGATGATAAGCTGCGGATTACGGTCGGGACGAGCGAACAGAATAATAAACTGCTGGAAGTGCTAAAAGGAATTTTGCCACAGAGCAAGTAAAGAAAAATATAGCCACAGAGAACACAGAGGTCACAGAGATAAAAAATAAAGGATAATGATATGGCGGGCAGAAGCGCGAAGATTGACAGAAAGACCAAAGAGACGCAGGTAACAGTCGAGATGAACCTCGACGGGGCGGGTAAATACGAAATCGATACCGGCATCGGATTTTTCGACCATATGCTGACGCACCTGAGCAAGCACAGCAAAATCGATTTGAAGGTCGCGGCCAAAGGCGACCTGCACGTAGATGCGCATCATACCGTCGAGGACGTAGCTATATGCCTGGGGCAGGGGCTGGATAAGGCGCTCGGCGATAAGAAGGGAATTACGCGGTACGGAAATGTTTCGGTGCCGATGGAAGAGTCGCTGGCGAACGTGAGTATCGATTTGTCCGGTCGGCCCAAGTTCGTATATAACGTCGAATACAAGACGGAAAAAATCGGCGACTTCGACGTCGAGTGCATCGAGGAAATGCTGAGCAGCTTTTCGAATAACGGAAAGTTCAATCTTCATATCACCGTGCCGTATGGGACGAACAGTCACCATATAGCAGAGGCGATTTTCAAAGCGCTGGGCCAGGCGATTGGAGCGGCCGTTAAAATTACAGGCGATCCCGATGAAATCGGGATTCCAAGTACCAAGGGTGTGCTGTGATTGAAAGACCAAAACCCGAATACCGCAGCGGGATCGGCACGGATATTCACGAGCTGGTGCCGGGCAGGAAATTGATGCTTGGCGGAGTGCAT
>JBBABK010000303.1:0-2759 GCA_041657685.1 Phycisphaerae bacterium
ACCCAGCGTGTGCCGGGAGGAAGCAGCGGCGGGTCGGCAGCGGCAGCGGCAGCGAGGATGTACTTTGCGGCACTCGGCTCGGATACGGGCGGCTCGATTCGTCAGCCGGCGAGTTTGTGCGGCGTTGTCGGATTGAAGCCTACATACGGACGGGTGTCGCGATACGGATTAGTTGCGTATGGTTCCAGTCTCGACCAGATTGGCCCGTTGACCAGAACAGTCAGTGACACTGCGTTGATGCTCAATGTCATCGCGGGTCACGATTCGCGGGACAGTACGAGCGTCGATGAAGCAATCGCGCCGTTGGCGGATTATTACGGCGATATCGATAAACCAGTTGATGGATTAAAGATTGGAGTAGTAAGCAAATTAAACAGCGGTGCCGATGAGGCCGTGCAAAAGGCGGTCGCCGATGCGCTCGCTGTTTATAAAAAACTTGGCGCTGAAGTGATTGAAATCGAGATGCCGTATTTCGATTACGCCATCGCGGCGTATTATATGGTCGCCACGGCCGAGGCGTCGAGCAACCTGGCCAGATATGACGGCGTTCATTACGGATACCGCACGGCTGAGCCGAGGGATTATGTCGAAGTCTATTCCAAATCGCGGCAGGAGGCGTTCGGCAAGGAGGTACAGCGGCGGATTATGCTTGGGACATACGCGCTATCGAGCGGATATTACGACGCGTATTATCTCAAGGCTTTGAAAGTTCGCAATTTGATACGGGGCGATTTTGTAAAGGCGTTTGAGAAATGCGACTGCGTTATGATGCCGGTGTCGCCGACGACGGCTTTTAAAATCGGCGAGAAGGTTGACGACCCTTTGACGATGTACCTGTCGGATATTTATACGATAGCTGCCAATCTTGCCGGCGTGCCGGCGATAAGTATTCCGTGCGGCTTCGATGAAAAGAAGCTGCCGATAGGATTGCAGATATTATCACCGGCCTTTAGTGAAGACAAATTATTACGCATTGCACGAATGTACGAGAGCCAAACTGATTGGTATAAAGCAATGCCTGATATTGTGAAAAAATAAATGAGTGACATTCAATACAAGGTGATAGTAGGGCTTGAGATTCACGTGCATCTTGGCACGCGGACGAAGATGTTCTGTTCGTGCGGGCTGGAATACGGGGCGGAGGCTAACAGCAGGGTATGCCCGGTTTGCCTGGGGATGCCTGGTTCGCTGCCGGTGATGAATAAGAGGGCGTATGAGTATGCGGTGATGGCGGGTCTTGCACTGAGTTGCGATATCGCCCGTTTCACGAAGTGGGACAGGAAGAATTATTATTATCCTGATTTGCCGAAGAATTACCAGATTAGTCAATACGATTTGCCGTTGGCGGGAATGGGATTTATCGAAATTCCTGTCGAAGGCGGCAAGACCAAGCGAATCAGGATACGCAGGGCGCATCTCGAAGAGGATGCGGGCAAGAATATGCATTCCGCGAGTTTTTCGATGGTGGATTTGAATCGCGCGGGCACGCCTTTACTGGAGATTGTGACCGAGCCTGATATGAACAGTGCCGCTGAGGTGCGGTCGCTGGCGATGGAACTGCAGCGGATTGTCCGGTATCTCGGCGTGTCGGAAGCGGATATGCAGAAAGGGCATATGCGGTTCGAGCCTAATGTGAACCTGATTATTACCAAAGACGGCAGGGAATACAAGACGCCCATCGTCGAAGTGAAAAATCTCAATAGTTTTCGCGCGCTGGAGAGGAGCATCGAATACGAAATCGGCAGGCAACTTGACGCGTTTGTCGAGACCGGTGTCATAATGGAGATGGGAAACAAATCAACTCGCGGCTGGGACGACGCGGCACAGGCGACCGTTCTGCAGCGGGAAAAAGAAGAAGCGCACGATTACAGGTATTTTCCCGACCCGGATCTGGTGCCGGTGGAATTGAGTGACGAATGGCTCGATGAAATTAAATCGAGGATTTGCGAGCTGCCTTTGAAAAAGCAGGTGCGGTTCGTGAATGATTATGGATTGAATGAATATGACGCGGGGGTGCTGACGCAGGACCGCGCGACGGCTGAATTTTTCGATGAGGTTGTCAGATTTGGCGGTGAGCCAAAGAGGGTTTGCAATCTGTTGACGCAGGTCGGATTGAAACTGGCGAATGAAAAGGGGTGTAGTTTCGCTGAGCTTGGATATTCTGCGGAAAATGTTGCCAAATTAGCCGCGATGGCTGAAGCGGGTGACATTAGTGCGACCGCCGCCAATACGATTTTGGAACAAATGTCGCAGTCGCAGGATGAGCCGAGAGCAATAGCGGAGAGATTGAACCTGATTCAGAAAAGCGACGCGGGCGAACTGGAAGAAATAGTTGATATTGTTCTTGCGGAAAACGCGGCGGCGGTTGAGGAAGTTAAGGGCGGCGGCAAGAAGAGCGGCAAGGCGAGAGGATTTTTGATGGGGCAGGTCATACAAAAGACAAAAGGGCAGGCAAATCCCAAAGTAGTCAGCGCAATTCTCGATAAGAAGCTGGGCTAATTTACAAACATAATGCGGACGAGGATAATCCCGCATACCACGGGTGGTTTCGTTTAGTTCCGATAATCGATAAAGGACAGAGGGCTTGTGGTACGTTTTTTAGGTATTTCGGAGAGATATGGGGGGAGAATTGTATGTTACTTAACCATAGTACCGATTATTCCGAAAAAGATGTGTGCAACTGTGCCTGGACATCCTTGCTGAGAATAAATCTTAAATATTTTAACAAGGTGAATATATGCAGAATACAAGGCGTTTCG
>JBBABK010000304.1:0-2755 GCA_041657685.1 Phycisphaerae bacterium
CTTCTTTGGTCGGGTCGGCGATTGATTGGCCGTCTTTGTTTTTCGACGGGAAGAGATAAAAGTGCATATTCTGGCCGAGCGGGCCGAGCATATTTACGATTACCGGTTTCATTCCCTGAATGAGATTTATAGTATCGGCGTTGATTTCGGAATCCGCGAGAGGCAAGTAGGTATTGCCCTGTGCGTCCGTGATTTTGATGCTGCGGCGGATGTCAGGTTCGCTCTTGTAATTGACGCCGCCGAACGGTCCCATCTGCCCGTCAACCACGGCCAGCATAACATAGGGCCGAAGGGTCGAAAGGAGCTGCTCTTTTTGTTCGGGTGTTACGGTCGGGTCCTGAGCGAGGCTTGCCTGCCAGAACTGTTCGGGCAGCCACCAGACGAGTGTGATTTCGTCGGCGGCCTGCGACATTTTTTGTGTTTCCTGCATCATGGCCTGCAAATCGATTTGCTCTTCTGCAAAAGAAGGTGCGACAAGCAGCAGTAAACACATCGAGATTAATAATCTACTCCATAATTTTACACGCGGTTGTTTTTCGGGGTACATAATATTTGTCTCCTTATTTAAAGTGAGAAGGTATTGTATTTTAATATGCGCGGTTCGGACAGACAATTTTTAAATTTTATTTGCCTGATTGGGCTGAAGTGTTGATTTGCCGGATTAGGTTCGGCAGTTCGGAAAGTTTTTCGATTATATAAGCGCTTTTTGGCGGGATTTTGCGGATATTCGTGTAAGCCCTTTTCAGGACGGCTGTCATTCCAAGCTTCATCGCGGGGCGGATATCGGCATAGATTTTGTCGCCGACGAACATAATGTTTTCGGGAGGCAGGTCAATCCGTTTTGCGGCGGCGCGGAAGATGCGCTTGTTGGGTTTGCGGTACGGGAACTGATAAGAATACATTCTTATATCGAAATATTCGAGCATTCCGAAAGCGGTTAATTGTTTTTCCAGTGCGATGTCGTTGATGAAGGTATTGGAAAGAATCGCGAGGGTGAGATTCATATTTTTCAGCTCGGCGAGCGTTTCTTTGATATCCGTCTCGACGGTTGCGCATTTGCTGAGCGGCTCATACCAGAGCCAGATAAGCTCATCCCACTGAGGGTCGGCCAGGCGGATGCCCCTGGGCTGATTGATTTTTTTGAACAGTTCGCGGGCATCGAAATCGTTGGCGGTCAGCAGCGACAGCCAGTATCGCCAGCGGATTGCATTGAGGTTTCTGCGAGAGTACGATTTGAATTGGCCGACCGGCTGTGAGCGACTTTTCAAATAATCGTATGTTAATTTTGCGCCGACGTTGAAAAGTTTGACGGCATTAACCTGGCCGAAGTTGAGCAGCGTTTCGCCGAGGTCGAAGCATACCGCTTTGATAGGGTTTAGGGTATAGGGTTCAGGGTTCATAATCAGTGTTCAGGGTTTACTTTCGGGTTAATCATACGATAAAGCATAGCGCCGACTTCGTTAATCAGGCCGGCAATTTTATCATTCGGAGCAACATAGTTTAGATCCTGACTAAGCAGATATTGTGTTTCATATTCGAGCAGAGAGCCGTAAGCAATAGATAAAAATTGTTTGTATTCCTTGTTATGCTTGCGGCCATATCCTTCGGCAATGTTGCAGGGAATTGACAAGACGGCTCTTCGCATTTGCAGGGTTAAGCCGTAAAGTTCTTCTTTGGGGAAAACCTTGGTAACTTTGTACGTTTCTAATACAAGGCGATAAGCCTTTTGCCAGACTATAAGGTCTTTGAAACTTTTTGCCGGTTTCCTCTCAACCATAATCATCCCCGCAAAATAGAGTCAGCAATATTGCTACAAAGCGTTTTTCTAAACCTGAACGCTATACCCTGTCCCCTGTACCTACTTTCTCGGCGGCAGGTCGGCGCCGAAGATTTCATTAGCCCAGACGAACATTTCGTCATCGCTGATGGCGGAGACGCGGTCGGCGGTGTACTGGTCGTCGACGCGGGTCTTGATTGCCTGTACTCTCGGGTCGTGCTTGGCGATAGTAATCTGGAAATTCGATTCTATCCAGTGCTTGATGCCGGCGGCGCCGGCCTTGTCGGTAATCGCGACGCCTATGGGTCGGTCGAGCAGTTTTTCCGTATCGAAACAGTTGTAAATTTCCTCGTTTTTCAATAAACCGTCGGCATGAATCCCTGCGCGGGTGACATTAAAGTCCGTGCCGACGAGCGGATAGTTCGACGGGATTTTGAAATTCAGCTCTTTCTGCGCGTACTCTGCCAGTTCGGTAATGGCGGAATAATCGACGCCTGGGGTCATTCCTTTTAACTGCGCGTGCTCGATGATCATCGCTTCGAGCGGCGGGTTGCCGGTGCGTTCGCCGAAGCCGAAGATAGCGCAGTTGACGGCGGAGCAGCCGAACATCCATGCGGCGGTTCCGTTTACCTGTACTTTGTGCAGGTCGTTGTGGCCGTGCCATTCGAGTTGTTCGGATGGGACGCCGACTTTTCGCAGTGCGGCGATTAGCTTCGGTACGCCGCGGGGCAGGTCGACGTTGGGCCAGGGCAGTCCGAAACCGAGCGTATCACACAGGCGAATCTTAATAGGCGTTTTATATTCGTCGGACAGTTTCAAAAGCTGCTCGGCGAAGGGCATTACGAAGCCTTCGCAATCGGCACGGGTAATATCCTCGAAATGGCACCGTGGGCGAACGCCGTTGTCCAGCGCGGCCTTTGCGATATTGAGGTATCCTTCAAGGGCCTGACTGCGAGTGCGGCGGAGCTTGAGGAATAT
>JBBABK010000305.1:0-2754 GCA_041657685.1 Phycisphaerae bacterium
TACGGATACGGCTACGGCTGCTTCCACGCTGACGGAGTGAACATCCTGCGCGGTGCTAACTCCGCCTGTAACTTTATGGAGTATCTACTGCTAGGCGGGACGAATGAAGTCCTCCAGCCTATCACTACTACTAAGCCAACTGGTTCTGACCCTGAGCCTTACTGCCATTGTAACGGGACAACCGCTGTTACCTTTGGCACGGCGGGTTCGTGGAATGTAACCGATTATCAAATCAAACCTGGCGATATATTCGTAGCACCTGAACGATGGGATACGGCTGTTGCTAAGAGGCTACACTGGCCTGACTATTCAGGTGGTGTCGCTAAGGGCGGGAAGTTCCATAAGATTGTAAGCGCAACCAGTAATACAGACTTCGTGCTGGATAGCGCACACGCGGGTAATGGCACTGACCATATGCCCTTCGCTATTCTCCGCAAGATTGGCGGCAACTATGTCCGCTGGTGCAATAGCAAGGACAGCGGCGGCTTTACCGACTGGAACGCAAGTGGCGATTACGACGGCAACTACCGCGAGATGGGTTGGGGCAAGGGCGAGATACTTGACATCAAGCGGTTCGGCGGCAATGCGTGGAGCTTCAAGGAAGAAGGCATCGGACGCGTATCGTATCGCGGCGACTATGCGGTATTCAACCTTGACTTTGTAACCGATAAGATAGGCACGATGGGCGGCTACAACTCCGTTATTGAAACGCCACAGGGCTTGCTATTCCCGCACGGCGACGACTACTATATGTTTGACGGCTCTGCTGCTTCCCTTACGCAGCCGATAGCAACAGGGCATAGGCGCATCTTCGGCGGTTGGGGGAACTACGCTTCGCTCACGCGCCATACAGGAGACTACGATAGCTACCATAAGAGGGTCGTTATAGGTAAAGCCTATAACCTAGTGGGCGGTAGCCAAGTGTATTACGGGCTAATGCTAGACCCTGAAACGCAGTCTTGGAGCGAGGCTACCTTCTCGGCTTCACTTGGCGTGTATGACCTACCGACTAATATAACGATGGTGCGATGCCCGACTGCTGGACTTACGCCTGCTGCAAGTGCGGGTAACTTCGCAACTAACCAGCCTTATACTATCGTTGCATCTGGCACTAGCACAAAGGCATTTACGATATACGACTACGACCCGACGGCTCACGCTACCAGCGCTGGTGTCAATACTTGGTGCAAGCTGCCGATGGACTATGCGCGATGGACTAGCACGACCTTTGATATGGGGCTACCCGCCTATGTCAAGCAATTGAGCTACTTCAAGATGCTGGAGGAATGGGCTAACTCTACTACAACGCCGACCTTTACTTGGCGCGTCTATGAAAGTGCCGATGTCTGCGGAACGACTACTGATAAGTATAGCGCAGACCAGACCGCCAGCAAGAACATACAGGTATCGGCTAACCGCTTCCAAGTGCAACTCAACGGCGATGTTGGAACTGTCATTGGCAACTCTGACTTTGATACTACCAATACGCTGGAGCTAGAGGACGATACGAAGGTGTCGTTCCCTTATACCACAGGCGCGGATGGCTGCGTAGTAAAAGGCGTAGCTGTGTATTGCCGATACCACACTGGCAATCCTACCGCCGTCCTGCAATTCGGTATCTACAACTCAACCGCTGGTGTTCCGACCACGCTTGTAGCTAATAGCTCGCTTGAGATTGGAACGCTGGACAAGAACTACCGCTGGCATTATGCTGAATACGTTATACCGATTACGCTTGCAGCCAGCACAACTTACAGGTTTGTTATCAAGGCGCGTGTAGCGCATATTGACCTTATCAGCACAACGCCTAGCAGTGGCGGGATGTCTACTGCTGTGGCTGACGCGGCGGGTTCACCTTACTTTACTACCCCGTGGGTTGGCGCGATTGTAGCCGATGCGACCCGCGAACCATCAGTATTTGTCCAGTCCGCAGGCAATGAGCGCGGTGCTGGTATTGGAGGGCTATTCTTGCAATGGGAAAAATCGGATGCACCGAAGACCGAAAGCCGAACCTAATGCACCTTATCTACCGAGATGCCAAGAGTTTAGGCTCTGAACTGGACGACTTTGAGAACTGCTATAAGGAATGGCTGGGCGGGGCTAACCGCTCGCAGGCTATCCCCCCGCAGGTTCTTGACGCGCTCTGCGAGGATGCGCTAAGTGGTGTTGGTAAGTCGCAGCTTATCATCATACTGGACGGCGATAATACGCGGTTCATCGGCTTCTTCCTTGCCTATGCCGATGATGATAAGACGCTCAGAGTGCCGATGGTGAACTGGCGCAAGAGCATATCGGACGATGAGGAGAACGCGCTGCTTGGCGAGATTGGGATGTATTGCGCTGCGCGTAATTGCAGTTCGTATTTCATTACGGCATTGCCGTTTCAGAGCAGGCTGAGGAACGCTGTCAAGCGGGCTATGGGCTGCTCTGCGATGGAAGTCTTGCGAGTGGGAGGATAAGATGGCTGGTATGGGTTTCAATATGGGTAGCAACTGGTGGGACTTATTCGGGCTTACACAGCAGGAAGCCGACGAGATGGATTGGGAAGGGTTTGGCGAGAACTTTGCCGACCCGATGCAGATGCAGCAGGGCTATAATCCAGCCGCTAGACAGTTCCTACCAGGCTACCGCTATTCGCCCTACCAGCAGTTCGCAAGGAAGCGGGCGCAGATGTTCTCTAGCGGGCTACCGACTATGAGCAAGTCCACTAGCCCTGCGCAGGCAACTAACCCCGCTGGTGTTGTTGTGCCGCCA
>JBBABK010000306.1:0-2752 GCA_041657685.1 Phycisphaerae bacterium
GTATTTTGAATATTGTAGCCGCCGCCGCCGGTCATCAGGATTGGCACATCGAACTCGCGCAGGCGTTTGACAATCGCGGCGTGTGTGTTGTTGGTCAGGTATAACTGTGCGAGCGGGTCGCCTGCGAGAGTGTCGCCGCCAAGCTCGAACACCATAACATCGGGCACGAATTTTTCGAACAGCGGCGGAACGATTTGCAAAAATGCCTTCATATACATTTCGTCATACGTGCCGACCGGCAGCGGGACGTTGACCGAATATCCTTTTCCGTCGCCTGTGCCGATTTCGTCGATGAATCCCGTGCCGGGAAAAAGCGTTCGGCCCGACTGGTGGAACGAAATGGTAAGCACATCGCTGCGGTCATAGAAGGCGTCCTGCACACCGTCGCCATGATGTACATCTACATCTAAATACAAAACGCGTTTGCCCTGCTCGGCAAGGACCAGGCAGGCGAGCGCGACGTCGTTCATATAGCAGAATCCCGCGGCGCGTTCGGGCTGGGCGTGGTGGAATCCGCCGGACGGATTGAATGCGTAGAACGCATCGCCGGCGAGGATTTGCTCTGCGCCTTTTAACGAAGCTCCGCAGGCGAGCGCGCTGTAGGAATACATACCGTTAAAGACGGGGCAATCCGGCGTGCCCAGACCCATATACAAAGCGTCGGCGTCGAATTTGCCATCTTCGGCGTTTTTGAGGATTTTTAGATATTTGGCTGTGTGGAATTTTTTTAATGCGAAGCGGTCGGCGGCTGTCGGCGCGACCTCGGCGGTGTCATTGCCGCCCAGCAATCCCATCGAATTGATGATGCGACGGACTTCACCGGCGCGGGATGTATTGAATGGGCAGCCGTCAGGGTAGGGAATCTGTTCGAGTTCGGGGCAGTGCAGGAATATGGATTTTTTATTCGCCACGGTTTTGTCTCGTTATTCCTGCCTGGAAAGTGCGTACTCGATGTTGTAAATGTCGCCGTCGAATTCGGTGTTGACCTGATAGCCTGAATTATAAAAGACGGCGAGCATAGCTTTGTTGACGGGCAGCACTTTTGCGTAGAATTTTTTAACGCCCCGCTGCTTGGCGATTTCGGTAAGGTACTGCAACAGCAATGTCCCCATACCTTTTTGCTGCCATTCGTCCTGAACGACGAAGGCGACTTCGGCAGCTTGCGTCTTGGGGTCGAGGAAATACTGCGCGATGGCGACGATTTCCTCTTCGCTGACGCCCGGCACGGTGCCGACTATCGCGAGGTTGTTCTGGTAGTCGATGTTGGTCAGCTTCTGGAGGTCCTTGTGCGGGAATCGCATCGTCTGGCTCATATAGCGGGTTCTGATCGAAGCGGGACTGAGCGAATAGAGCATTTCGGACAGCGCTTTTTCGTCGGTGGGTTTTACCGGACGGAAGAAAATCTGCGTGCCGTCTCTCATGGTGACGGTTTTTTCAAGCTCGTCGGGGTAAATGGCCAGGCCGCCTTCCAGTTCTATCTGGTCGGCGTAAATATAATTTCTTGTTTTGGCTTCCTGCATAAGCTGTTTTCTGAATTTTGGATGAGCAACATTTATTAAATCCATTGCCCGCTGGCGGATGCTCTTGGCGTGGAGGTATGCGGTACCGAATTCGGTTACGACGTAATGCACGTCGCCGCGGGTCGTTACTACGCCCGCTCCTTCTGTGAGATGCGAGACAATTCTGCTGACCTGGCCGTCTTTGGCGGTCGATGGTAATGCGATTATAGCCTTGCCCCCCCTGCTGCGTGCCGAGCCGCGGATAAAATCGATTTGTCCGCCTATTCCGCTGTAAAACTTATAGCCCAGTGAATCGGCGCAAACCTGTCCGGTTAAATCGACTTCGAGTCCGACGTTTATACCGACCATTTTTTCGTGCTGCGAGATGATTTGCGGGTCGTTGACGTATTCGGTGGGATAAAATTCGAAGAATGGATTGTTGTTGATGTAATCGTATAATTTTTGCGAACCCATACAGAAGCTGGCCACGATTTTGCCGTGGTTCAGTTTCTTCTTTGCGCAGGTTATCGCTCCGCATTCGATAAGCTCGATAATCCAGTCGCTGAACATTTCGGTGTGGATGCCGAGGTCTTTTTTGTAAACCAAAAATTCCGCTAACGCCTGCGGCACCCTTCCGATTCCGCATTCGATGCAACTTCCGTCTTCGACCAGTCTGGCAATGTTCTCGCCGATGCGTCGCAGCGTGTCATCCATTTCAGGGATGGGTGTTTCTATTATTTTTTCGTCGCAGGGAACCAGGACGTCGATGTTGTTTACGTGGATGAAGCTGTCGCCGAAGGTTTTCGGCATTTTGCTGTTTGCCTGTGCGATTACGTATTTTGCGTTGGCGACGGCGGCCTTGACGATATCAACCGAAACACCGAGACTGCACAGGCCGTTGGCATCCGGCGGGGTAACGCTTATCAGGGCAACGTCGATGGGGATTCGGCCGCTTTCGAATTCGTCCGGAATTTCGGAAAGGAAGATTGGCGTGTAATCGGCGGTACCTTTATTTATCGCGTCTCTCACGTTGTCGGCGACGAAAAAGGTGTTGAGTTTGAATCGCTCTCGCAAAGCTTCCTCAACGTATGGGGCCTGGCCCATTGTTAATAACTGGACGATGTGCGCGTCATAAACGTGGTCCGAGTGTTCGACGAGTGACCTGACCAGGTGCTGCGGCTGCCCACAGCCTGTGCCGATAAAAATGCTGTATCCCGGATTAATAAGTTTCATCGCCGCTGCGGCGGTGCTGA
>JBBABK010000307.1:0-2730 GCA_041657685.1 Phycisphaerae bacterium
CGACCTCGCAAAAGTTGCGTTCGACAACCGGCCGTTGTTTGATTCGACCGACCCTGATACGTACCACAACCTGATGTGCGAAGGCATCAGCAGCTTTGCGGTGCAGTGGGCATACTGGGACGAAAATTCTTCATTCGATGAAGAACTTAGATGGTTTCCCAGCGATGACCCGAATAACGACGGACCCGACCCGAATGATTCCCACTTTGTAGTGATGAACAGAAAATACGCTGAAATTAGTGGCCCTGAATTCGGAGCTATTTTTAACATTACAGGAAACCCGCAGGTTGATAAATGGCTGCCGCCGGGAATGCTTTATTATTATTACAATATTAATACCGGTATCGAACGTGCTTTTACGGATGATTTTTTTCCGGACGCCTTGAAATTCACTTTTACGGTATACGACTCTAAAAGAGTCATCAAAGACGGCAGGACGTTCACGCATATAGTTTATCTGAAAGACTAATATAAAAAATTCTAAATTCTAATCTCTAAATCCGAAACAAATTCAAAATACAAATGTTCAAATGAAACAAACAAAGGCATCAGCCGTTTAGGATTTTGGGTTTTGGTCATTCGTGCTTGTTTCGATATTAGGATTTGATATTGCGAGTAGCTAAAATGAATATGGGGACAAAAAAATGAACCGGGGTGATAAATTACCGAACAGGTTTCCGAAAGGCTCTGCCCTGATTTTAACGGTTATGCTGTCGACCATTCTCGCCATAGTGGCCGTTATGTTCCTGCTGGCTTCACGCGTCGAATCGCTTTCCACTTCATCACTAATAGACGCGCAGGATTTGAATAACGCGGTCGATACCGTTGTCGCGAAAATATCCAATGAGCTTGTTCTCGACACGCCCGGCATTGCCGACCAGGAGTATTACGATTACCCCGGCGATAACGACAAATGGCTGGCAAGTTTGGAACCATATTATGAATATGACCCTAATAAATCTTTTGAAGAAAGCTTCTACTGGGAGCAAATCAGTGATTTGACAGGATATATAAGAAATAATTTCGGAATTAATAAAGTCGTACAAGATGTTAATGTTGCGCCTACAAATTTACCAACCACAACGCGAGTCCGTGAATATTCAGAGATCGTTCTCGATAATAACGGTAAATTGGAAGAAACTTCTGCCGATGCAGATGGCGACGGAATAGCTGATTCGAAATGGTTCGAGCTTGAAGATGCATCCGGCAGCAAAGGGCAAAAATTCTACGCGGCTGTCCGTATAATCGATAACGGCGGGATGCTCAATATCAACACCGCTTATATGCCCAATATGAGCGATGCAAACAGGTGCAACGGCTCACGGCTGAACCAGATTAATCTTGATACTCCTGTTGGGCGTTCGGGCAGTACGGCAAATGATATATTCCGTGCAAGAGCGGATATGGACGTTAACCCGACAGATCCAAACCTCGAAGCATACGAACGGTATGGTGCGATGAGAATCAGCGATCCGTGTGAAAAATATACTCTGTTCGATATATCCGATGAACTGGAACTGCGGCACAGATTTCTTGTCAGTTCGCCGGCGATTACCAGAATTGAAACAGTATGGAGTGACACTGTAGGGGAGGATTGGGACAATATTGCTAAACACCCATTTAATTCCTTTACGGATTATAATTTAATCGATTGGACAAAAAGGTTTAACAATCCCACCGATCCGAATGAAACGCATGACCGCAGACATTTGCTGACGACGTACAACATCGACCGGATTGTCGCACCCGACGGCGAAAAGATGGTTAATGTTAATCGAATAGACGATGCCAATTCCCTCAGCCTGCTTTACTCGGCCCTGCGGAGGGCACTTGACCCGAACATTGCTGACACGAACAGCATTGCGGCCCAGACGGCCGTTAATCTAAAAGATTATGTAGATGCCGACCCGGATATTACGACGTTCACACCCGACGTTAACGGCGTTACATATTACGGTTTCGAGCGGCCTTGCATTTATGTATCCGAGCTTGCCTGGCATTTTAAACAGGACCCCAACGACCCGAATATTGTGTACAGGTCCTATGCCGTCGAGCTTTACAAGCCTTATACTGAAGATACCGAACCCAACCAGTGGCGGCTTAAAACCAGCAGCGGCACGGTCCCTATCAACTGGGCAGGCAGCGGGAGTTTTCACGTAATCCGGTGGCAGGACCCGTGCGTTCCGCTGACTATTGACCCGAATTTTACCGGTACGCTGCTGGAACCGAATTACGTTCCGCAATCAGTTATTTTCGACGCTAACAGTTTCGTTTCGCTTGAGCGTTTTGTCGATATTAATAAACCAAATCCTTATCTGGTAGTTGATTCGGTACACGCACCCGGCAGCAGCATCCTTATACCGGAGATTATATCGCAGCCGCGCAGCATACAGCGGGACATTAAACAGCATCGGTGCATAATGCGGCTTTGGGACAGCAATACTCTGTCTCCGACCCTCGGAAGTGATAATGAGTATAATTCCAGTAATACAAATTATATACAGGCCCATCCCGCAAACACCGATTTTACAAACATCGGTGAAATAGGGACGATTTTCCGAAAAGCGGCATATTACGAAGCTGACAGTAACAATACAGGCGTAATAGGCTACAGCGACGACGATAGAAAAGAAGCAAACGTTCGCCTCAATCTTGCGGATTCCCGTTTCCAGCCGGTTATGGAATATCTCACCGTTTTCGACCCGACAACTATTAACAACAGCTTGAAAG
>JBBABK010000308.1:0-2726 GCA_041657685.1 Phycisphaerae bacterium
CGAATGCGGTGCCGGGCGAGGGAAATCCCAATGCGGGGATTGTTTTTGTGGGTGAGGCGCCGGGGGCCGATGAAGACGCGAAGGGTCGGCCATTTGTGGGTCGGGCCGGGCAATTGCTGGATAAAATCATCAACGCGATGGGTTTGAGGCGTGAGGATGTTTATATCTGTAATATCCTGAAATGCCGGCCTCCGGAAAATCGGGACCCGCGGCCTGATGAAATCACCAATTGCCTGCCGTATCTTCAGGAGCAGCTTGAGATTATCGAGCCGGAGATAATCGTTGCCTTGGGGGCACACGCAGCCAGGACGCTGCTGGAGACGACCAAATCCATCGGGGAGATGCGGGGGAAATTCCTGGAATATCAGCCGGGGCTGGGGAAAAAGCCCATAAAGCTTTTGGCGACGTACCACCCGGCGTATCTGCTGCGGAGCTATTCGCCGGAAAACAGGCGGCGGGTATGGGAAGATATGAAAAAAGTTTTAAAAGAATTAAATTTGCCCGTGCCGGAAAAATAGCGGCTCCGGAAACTCCATTATATCTGTAAACACCTGATTTCCAACAGTTTATAACAGCAACTATATCAGTGCCAATTCCTGCCATCCGGATATTTTAAAAAAAGTGACAAAAAATATAGGAATTCTTGTTGACAGAATATTCACCTGTGTGATATTCTAACATTGTTGTATTCTATGCAAAATGCGGAGCGGATAAAAGGCGTTTTTTTGCATAGAAATAAGGGAAATGAGGAATTGAGTGAGGCAGATGATTGAAGAGGTCATTCGCAGGAGGACGTAAAATGTGCAGGAGGATGCATTTTTCGGAGAGAGTAATTCGGATTTTCGCCGTTTTTGCGTTTTTATCATTAATTCCCAGCGCTTTTGCAACACTGATAAACAACGATAGTGTAACCATAACCGGCAACAACCCCGACAATAACGGCAGTTTTGTGATTCAGGTTGACTTTATGGTCTATGACGGGCTAAGCACGACAGACCCGCTGGGCATAACTTCAGGCGAATTACAGCTTGCGTTCGTCCTCGAACACCTTGGGGATGACGGAGAGTTGCCTGCCTTAAACATCGGCAGGTTCACAGTTTTTGCCCCTGATAAGGATTCAACTGAGGAATTTTATACGGCAATCAGTTCGGTTTATAATGATGGTGTAATTGGCGGCGGCAAGGCCCCTACTATCATGGTGACAGAATTGCCTGAGGGCGGAATCGGAGCAAACCGTGCTAAATTTCTTTTCTTTACATCAGACGGATTTGACGACGAGATACCTGATTTCGGCGAAGGAGATATTTCACAATTGCTGGTATTAACTACCGCGACGGAAAATCTTCCTTACGCAACATTGTTAGAATTAAATTATTCAAGACCCGCAGTTGATGGAGATATTGAGATAACGCTGATTCCTGAACCGAGTTCGGCTTTATTAGTTGGAATAATGTTTACGTGGTTATCTCTGAAACGGGAGCGGAAAGAATAGTCACGTTTTTTTAAAGCTGTTACAAACTCAATGATAATGCATCAGAGGATAGCGGACTATTTATATATTGAGCACGCATCATTGACGAAGTAAACGCACCGTTCTTGTGACCCGGCCTTTATTTGGAAATGCCGGAATTCTTTTGTTTTTACCAGGGGTGATGTTCTAAATATTACGTCACAGAAAAAATGCCCAAGGATTTTTTCAGGAAGGAAAAAAATGAAACAAAAAAGATTTCTAATGTTTTTAAGTTTTCTTGCCAGTTTAATATTTTTCGGCATATCACAGGCGGCACCAATACCGGGAACAGCCGGTACAACGACTCTGCAGGACGGTCCGAATACCGAGGGCCTGTATTTTGAAATCGATGTTTATTATGAGGTGTTCGACGGGAAAGATGCGACAGACCCGCTCGGAGTGACTCCCGGTAAAAAACAGTTCGCGTACATTCTTGAATATGTTGCAGGAAATGAATATTGCGGACGTCTTGACATTCAAAGCATTAACGGAGTTCCGCTAAGCACAACCGGAACGAGCACATCGGGTACAATTAACGAGACAGCCGCGGGCGAAACAGCCCCGAGAGTTCACGGGATTACAACCATTTCGGGGGACCCTGCTGCAAGTTATTTATTCACACAGGCCGGCAGTCCCTTTTTTGGGGGCGTCGGGGAACGTTCGGTAATACTCATTTATACCGCGGATGAGACATATGATATCGGCACAGCTTTGGCGCAAATAATCAATACAAGCCTTAGCTGCGCAGGTGAGGTAGCCGGCCCGACGGAATGTTTCGGGATTATCGAAGGCAGCGTTTTATGCACCGAATGCGACCCGCAAGGACAGTTTCTGCCGATGGAAGGTGTCACAGTTGTGGTTTCAAAAGACGGCAACGAAGTCGCGTCGGCTGTTACTGATGAAAACGGAAAATATATGTTCGCGGGATTGGAGACGGGTCAATTCACAGTTTCGGTTCAGGATGCGGAAAATTACACGGCCTGCGCAGCAACATCGATGGATGTCGAGGTAGCGTGCAGTGGGTCAGCAATCGCTAATTTCTGCGTGTGTCCGCCGCCGTGCACTCAGCAGATATGCGTAAGAGTAGTATGTGATGCGAACGGCGAAGAAGAGGCGGTCGCATATCCGTGGATAGGTATTTGCGGACCGGAAATTCTCCAGTGGAGTAATGCGGGCAGAGACGGCGAAAAGTGCTTTAACGGGCAAAATATCGTTC
>JBBABK010000309.1:0-2698 GCA_041657685.1 Phycisphaerae bacterium
GAATAACTTTTCGGAGTGAGGTTATGGCTAAACACTTACAAAAAGAAATAGAAAATCTGAAAAAAAAATTACTCGTCTTGGGTGCAAAGGTGGAGACTTCTGTAAGAGATGCTACATTGTCAATCGAGAAACGAGATGCTGTCCTCGCTCAGAAAATAATAGACAATGATATTGACACTGATAATAAAGAAATTGAGATCGAGGAAGACTGCCTGAAGATTCTTGCATTGCATCAGCCGGTAGCAATTGATCTGCGTTTTATCGTTGCTGTCCTTAAGATAAATAATGACCTTGAGCGTATTGCAGATTTAGCCGTAAATATTGCCGAGAGAGCTGTTTTTCTTTCGACTCAACCCAGGGTCAATATTTCAATCGATCTTGTTGATATGGCCCACAAAGCTCAATTAATGCTGAAACAGAGCCTGGATGCGCTGATTAATCATGACGCTGAGCTCGCTCACAAGGTTTGTACAAGTGATGATGTAGTGGATGGAATGAACCGCCAGATGTACTTAAAAGTCCAAGAGGCCATTCTGAAAAATCCTGAACAAATATCAGCTTTAATACACTTACTTTCAGCCTCTCGCCATTTGGAGCGAATAGCGGATCATACCACTAACATTGCAGAAGATGTGATTTATATGATTGAAGGCCAGATTGTAAGACATAGAGCGGAGGAGTACACATAAAAGGGGCGTATCACATCTGGATTTGAATTATATCATTCCGACACAACTTCAGATAAAAAATTATCAACCGAAGAACGCCTTTCGTTTTCACGGCAGAAATATAACGACCCTGCCGTGAATAAATTCACGGCAGGGTCTCAACAAGGCTCCTTACACCTGTGCTGGTAAGCTATTTATACTTCAATTAAGCTATATTGTGCGTATCAAAGCTGCTAATCAATGTTGGGCGCAAAATTTGCTTAATTTAGATTTTCAGACAAGGCCGCCAGAATTCCCGACGGCCTCGTCCCCCAACTCGCGTATCCCTCGGTTAGAGACAGAATCAATGATACCTAAATCTCATCCTGTGTATCTTTAATCGACAATATTTCAAAATTTTCCGTTCAACCTTTTCCTTATAAGTCCGGTTAAAAATCCGTAGTCACCGTACGCAAACGCGGTATTTTGGCTAATGAACAATGTCTTTTTTGGTCAATGCCAGTATTTAGAGCCTTTAAAGAGGGATTTTGTTATCCTCACATTTGCATTAAATCTGTCGGCCTGGCGGCGTATACTGTGACAACGTTCTGTCACAGGCCCCCAGAAAAAATCTCTCTAAATTCCCAAAAATGCTTAAAAATGAAGCGGAAAAATTCGCTTGCAAGCAAAGTCAGAGTTTTTATAATGGTTTTTTGGCTGCTCGGCTTCTTAGCCGGAGGCAAAGACGCGGGTGTAGCTCAGTGGTAGAGCGTCACGTTGCCAACGTGAATGTCGTGAGTTCGAGCCTCATCACCCGCTTTTGTAAGGATATTAAGTTCTTTAGGATGTAATATAGTGCCAGCGAGTTACCGGCTAATCATGTAGTTTGGCGTTGGTCGCTGGTATGTTCAAAATAATCGGTAACGGCTAAGGGAGTTATCCCAAAGCCTTTTTTCTTTAATACGGGCCGCGAGCCAATGAGGAGTCAGCAATGACAAAAAAGAAGGAAAAGTCCACAGAAGAACAAACACAGGAATCAGCCGAGCTGAAAAATAAAGTGTCAATAGAAGACATCGGCCCCTGCAAGAAGAAGGTGTTGGTCGAGATACCCGTCGAGAAGATAACAAAAATAACCGACGAACAGTACGGCGAGCTCATAAAGCAGGTTGATGTGCCCGGTTTCAGAAAGGGCAGGGCGCCGCGAAGACTGCTCGAAAAACGGTTCGGAAAAGAGACCTCCGAGCAAATCAAGCTCAAACTGCTGGCCGAGGCAAGCGACTCGGCCATCAAGGACAACAAGCTGGATATAATCGGCGAGCCAAACATCGATTATGAAAAAATCGAACTGCCTGCCGAAGGGCCGATGAAATTCGATTTCGAGGTCGAGGTCCGGCCGGAATTCGAGCTGCCGAGTCTCGAAGGCATAACCGTTGAAAAAACAAAGATGGAAGTTACCGGCGAGCAGGTTGACGGCGAAATCGAAAGGATGCGCAGATATTCCGGAATATGGACGCCTCGCAAAGAGGATGAGGCGGTGCAGGCCGATGACCAGGTGATAGCGGACGTGGTTTTGAAAGTCGAGGGCGTAGAGGAAGATGAAAAACTCGATAATACTGAAATTTACGTGCGGGACAACAGTTTCGTCGGGCCGGTGCCGGTGGAAAATCTCTCGGAATTGCTGGTTGGGGCTAAAGCCGGCGATGCAAAGGAAACGACAGTCGAAATACCCAAGACCTTTTTCAACGAGCAATACCGTGACAAGAAAATCGACATAAGCATTGAAATCAAGGATATCAAATATCTTAAATTGGCTGATATCGATGAGAATCTGCTGAACAGTCTCGGCGTTAAAAGCGAAGACGAATTAAAAGAGCGAATTGCCCAGGGCCTCGAAGCAAGGCTCGAACGACAGGTCCGCCTGTCGATGGTCGAGCAGGTCTATAAATATATGCTGGATAACACCAGTTTCGAACTGCCTGCCGATGTGGCGGGGGGTTATTCGTTAACGCTGCTTCGCAGGCAGTACGCGAACCCGATTAGCAGGGGACTGC
>JBBABK010000310.1:0-2653 GCA_041657685.1 Phycisphaerae bacterium
TGTATTTGTTTCCCTTTGTGAGCAGATGTTCATAAGCAATCTTGATTAGCTCATTTACGTCCGCGTCATCACACCTAACCGCACTGGTTACAACAAAGTCATTAGGGTAAATAGGTTTCATAGATACTTCCTCACGGTCTTGATTATTTCAGCGATGATGTTAGGGTTCATATCCGCTCTCCCGTGCCATCTCCACAAGCATCCATCCCATCGTTATAGCCTTCGCGGTATGCCTTGTTCTTTTCCTCTTGTAATTCTTCTACCCGCTTCTCTAACGCAAGGGCTAGTTCAGCGCATTGCCTAACGATGTGCTTGCCCATTGATATGTTGTCCATTGAGTTATGCTTATCGTTAGCACGACCAAATAGATATTCGCTCAATACGGTAATTTTCGTTTTAGCCATTACAGATACTTCCTCACAGTCTTTATGATATACGAAACTTCCTTATTCGTCAAGGCAGGATAGAGCGGCAAGCTAACTATCCGCTTGCATATCCGCTCGGTATTGGGTAGGCTCTTTGTGTAGGGTTTGTATGCGGGCATCAGGTGAAGCGGGGGGTAGTGGATACTGGTGGCGATGCCATCCTCCAATAAACACACTCTAGTTGCATCTCTCAACGCCGCGTCGGTGAATATCTGTTTCGCTTCACTTGATAGTCTATCCACTTCAAGCGTATGTTCACACCCGAACTGTATCGGATACAGATGCAGCCCTGTATTCTCCAGCCCAAACGCATCGTTGTAGGCGGCTACTATCTCAGCCCTGCGCGCATTGGTTTCGTCCAGCTTCGCCAGTTGAACGCGGCATAGCGCGGCTTGAACATCCGTCATGTTACCCTTGTAGCCAGTGGTAACTACCTCAGTAGAGTTAGGCAATCTCCCGTGATTGCGCCAAGTGCGATAGCTGTTAGCGAATGTTTCGCTCGTGGTGCATATCATCCCGCCCTCTGCGCCTGCTATCTGCTTAGTTGGATAGAAGCTAAAGCAAAACTCGCCAGCCATCCCCTTGCACATATCACGCTCTACCCTATGCGCGCAGTCGTGGATGGTTAGGCTACAATCGTATTCGCTTGCGTCAATGCCCGAATAATGCACCACAACCGCGCAGCCATCGCTAGAGAACTTACCGATGTAGCGGTCATCAACATCAACGAAGTAAGGCTCTTTCCTCGTCTGGATGATAGCCATAGCACTTGCGCTGAAGGTTAGGCTCGGCACTTCAACGGGACTTCCTATTGGGATTGCGTCTAAAGCCATCGTCAGTGCCATCGTGCAGCTAGATACCGCAACCGCGTATTTAGCACCTACATACTTAGCGAACTCCTCCTCAAACTTGGCTACTTCTTCGCCCTGTGTTAGCCAGCCTGACTTGAGAACGCGCTTGACCGCGTCGTATTCGGGCTTGCCGTAGTCGCTTTTGTGGAAGGGGATGTTCATATCGTTACCTCAATGCTAATGCCGTGTCCTAACTGCGGCGTAACCTTCGTTAGCGGGGTAGCAAGGCTTCTAGGCGGATGAGCAGCGCGCTCCCCGTAGTCTGGTAGTTCGCCGTGATTAGTGTAGCCCTTCAAGTATGTGCCAGTGATTACATAGTAGCGGTCATCGTGTTCAGCTTCGCGTTGTGCTACCTGTCCATCGCGCCAGTATGCCTTAGACTGCCGCATCTTCGGGTCAAGGAATACGCCTTCGGCGTGGCTATGCGCCGTATAGCAAGCATCAAAGTCTGGCATATCCGCGCTCCACGCCTTGATAGGAATAATACCCTTGCCGCGCCCGCCGCTAAAGCCGTGATGATACAATGCCCTGAACTGGCATCCGTGCGCCAGCTTGCCGCCCGCCTCAAGTAGCTTCTTATCGGCGAAATGGTATGTTAACATCCCGCAGTATCCGCCCCAATGAGCAGGTGCGCCTTCCGCCTTGAGTGCCTTACATAGCAGGTCAATCAAGTCCACGCCGTCCTTCTGTATCACCTTGTATTCGTGGTTGCCAAGCCCTATCATATCAATCTGCGTGGCGTAAGGCGATAGCTTATCAATTGCAATCTCAATCGCTGCGTTACAGTAATCGGTTCGTGCCGCCACTTCCTTCTTGGTTTCGTGTGCGGAGTAACGTTTCTCATCCCGCGCAAGGATAGCGTTGATAAGGTCGCCGTTGAAGCCAAAGCGATGGTTAGGCAGCGCAGCCCTGCGCTTCATCATCGCGTCAAACAACCGCTCGTGGTGCAATGCTGCTTCAAGGTGCGCGCATCCCACCATTGTAAAGTAGAACGGCTCTAGCGAAGTTGTAGGCACTACAATATCAATGTGTTGCATTGGGTTTCTCCTTGTTAGCTTTACGCCGTTCAGCCCTGTTGGGTTTAGGCTTAGGCTCATACCTGTAATCGGTTAGTTTGGCACATAGCTCCTTCGTTAGTATGGCGCAGTAGATAGAATACTTGCGGCACTTCTCGCACTTGTAATGCCCCATATCACTATGGTATTCTATCTTCCCACCGCAAGGGTAGTGAATGAAATGCCCGTCAGCAGCTTGCCAAGCAAGGAACGCCATCTAGTTCTCCTTCGCCGCCTGTGATATTATCAGCCCGAAGCCTAATATGTATAGCTCAAACTGCCACCATCCGCCCAACTCTTTGCAGTCACGCTCAAAGTGGAT
>JBBABK010000311.1:0-2643 GCA_041657685.1 Phycisphaerae bacterium
GAGACCACCGCCAAGCTGATAACGGAACTGCGGGACGCGTATCGCAGTAAAAAAATAATTAACACCGACGATATTATTCCATTTCTAAAACAGCATATTAAGGATTACTGGCCCGCACAGGACAGGAAGCTGAAAATTTCTAGTACCCACCCCACCGTAATTCTCGTGGCGGGCGTTAACGGTTCGGGCAAGACCACCAGCATCGCCAAGCTGGCGTACACATTAAGCAGAAATAAGGAAAGTGTGATTGTCGCGGCCTGCGACACGTTCCGCGCAGCGGCGGTCGAGCAATTATCTATATGGGCCGAGCGAATCGGCGTGCAGATTGTCAAACACAAAAGCGGTTCCGACCCGGCAGCGGTTGCGTACGACGCGTGCGATGCGGCAATTGCGCGAAAGGCGGATTTCCTGATACTCGACACGGCCGGGCGGCTGCATACGCAAACCGACCTGATGCGGGAGCTGACGAAAATCCGCGACGTGGTAGCGAAAAAAATACCGGGTGCGCCGAATGAAGTTTTGCTGGTGCTCGACGCGACAACCGGCCAAAACGCCATCGCACAGGCGAAGATGTTCACGCAGGCTATCGATGTCACCGGGATATTTCTCGCCAAACTCGACGGAACCGCGCGCGGCGGGATTGTAATTGCAATCAAAGACCAACTCGATATTCCGGTCAAATTCGTCGGCCTTGGCGAAAAGCCGGAGGCGATTGCAGAATTCGACCCGGACGAATTTGTCGAAGCGCTTTTTTCATAAGATTAAACACGGCAACATAGATGCTTTGGCACCTATCGGGATATAATTCCTGCCTGCCGCGGCGTATCCCGAATCATCGGGAGAAGCCGGGGCGATGATCGGACTTGTCCGCCGTAAGCGTGATTTTATCCCGATGTTGTCTATCGGGACTCGCTATTTAAAACTACCATCGGCCAAGCAAAATCCAGTCTGAATTTATTACTCTGACGAATCCAGAATACTCATAAACGCCTCCTGTGGTATCTGCACCGAACCGATACTGCGCATGCGTTTCTTGCCCTCCTTTTGCTTTTTGAGCAGCTTCATTTTACGCGTAACGTCGCCGCCGTAAAGTTTCGCGGTCACTTCCTTGCGAAAAGCCTTGATAGTTTCCCGCGCGATAATCTTTCCGCCGATAGCTGCCTGGAGCGGAATCTCAAACTGATGACGCGGTATCGCCTTTCGAAGTCGTGTTATGAGTTTTCGCCCGCGAGACTCGGCACTGCTTCGATGGACTATCAGTGAAAGCGCATCAACAGCCACCTTGTTGACAAGCACATCCATTTTCACCAGATCGCTCTTTTCGAATCCCATAAACTCATAATCCATAGTCGCGTATCCGTGACTTATACTCTTAAGCACGTCATAAAAATCATAAACTATTTCGGCGAGCGGCGCTTTGTATTCCAGCATAACACGAGTTCCACTTATATGTTCGGTCTTGATTAATTTGCATCGCGCACTCTCGGTAAGTTTCATCACATCGCCCATGGATTCGATTGAGGTAATTATCTCAAGCCGCACAAAAGGCTCGCGAAGTTCCTCGATTCTCGTCATGTCGGGCATATCGCTCGGCGAATCGATCCGTGTCACTTTGCCGTCTCTGGTCAGGATTTCATAACTGACCGTCGGCGCCGTCTGTACTACATCAATATCGTGTTCACGTTCCAGCCGTTCCTGAATAATATCCATGTGCAGCAAACCCAGAAATCCGCAGCGAAACCCAAATCCCAATGCCGGAGAATTATGAGCGCTGAATGAAAAACTCGCATCGTTAGGTGCCAGCTTCTCAAAGGCCGCGCGAAGGCATGGATAATCCGTATTATTACCTGGATAAAAATCCGAAAAGACCATCTGTATCGGCTTCTTGTAACCGGGAAGCGGCGACTCGACCGGTTCGGCATCATCCGTGATAGTATCGCCTATCGTGATATCGGAAAGTTCACGAATATTGGCGATGACATAACCGACTTCGCCGGTACCAAGCTCACTAACAGCGGTCATCCTGGGAGTGAACTTGCCCAGCTCAGTTATAGTATAGCTTTTGCTTTTACCCATAAAGTGTATCTTCTGCCTGACTTTAAGCTTTCCCGAGAACACGCGCACATAGCATATCACGCCGCGGTAATCATCGCAGTGACTGTCGAAGATAAGCGCAGCGGCCCGCTCATCCCGTTTATCCGCCGGAGGTGGTAGTAAAGTAACTATAGCCTCCAGCAGTTCAGGAACACCTTTTCCGGTCTTGGCGCTGATTTTGAAGCACTCATTTTTTCGAATACCTATCGCATGCTCGATTTCTTCGGATACCGATTCCGCGTCCGCAGAAGGAAGGTCGATTTTATTTATCACTCCGATAAGCTCGACATCATTCTCGATAGCAAGGTGAGCATTCGCGACCGTCTGCGCCTCAACTCCCTGAGCCGCATCAACCACAAGAAGCGCCCCTTCACACGCTGCCAGTGCACGCGAAACTTCATAATGAAAATCAACATGCCCCGGCGTATCTATCAGGTTCAGCATGTACTTCTTCCCCTCGTACTCATAACCTAAAGTAACTGCCGATGCCTTTATCGTAATACCCCGCTCGCGTTCGAGGTCCATATCGTCCAAAAGCTGCTCTTTGCT
>JBBABK010000312.1:0-2565 GCA_041657685.1 Phycisphaerae bacterium
CTAAAAATGATTTATTTGCTTTAACCGTCAAAAGATGCGTTTCGCGCAAACCTTATAGGACCTGAATTACATAAGTTAATGCCAAAGCGGGGCAAAATGAGGGGTATAAAAAATTTTAAAAACCCGCAAAAAAACGTAAAAACTATTCAAAACTATTCAAAACCATTCAAAAACCGTTAGATAACACCTCAAAGCCATTCAAAAACCCGTAAAAACCTTAAAAAAAAGCCAACCGAGAGAAAATTTATCACATTATCCCCAATCTGCCTGTTTCTACCCGGAAAAACGCCTTGCAAATTTCGCAAACAGTGCTAAAATATGCAAAAATACTAAGTTTTTCGCACGAGGCTCAGAATAATGCACGAATTTATGACTGTTCAGGAAGTAGCTGATTATCTGCGTGTCTCGGAGCGGACTGTATATGACTGGGCATCAAAAGGCCAAATTCCCTGCGGTAAATTTGGTGCAACCTGGCGATTCAAAAGGGACCAGATCGAACAATGGATAAACGGCAAGCTGAATAAAGAAGACGAATCACAGCCCCTGACTATCAGTAATATCCTTTCGCCGAAAAGAATTTCATTTCTCAGCGCCGTGACAAAACAGCAGGCCATCGAACAAATCATCGAATTGATTTCGACAAGCGATGCGATTGAAAATGTTGCCGAGCTTCGGGACGCAGTTCTGGAACGTGAAAAATTGATGAGTACCGCCATCGGTCTGGGAATCGCGGTTCCGCACGTGAGATTAAGTTCGGTCAAACGATTGGTAATGGCACTCGGCATCAGCAGGGCTGGTATCAATGATTACGATTCACTCGACGGACAACCCGTAAAAGCGATTTTTTTAATTGCCGCCGCGAAAGACCAGCACGTCCGGCACATAAAAACGCTGGCCCTCATCGGCGGATTCGCTAAAGATGATATTGCCCGACGTTCGCTGTTCTCTGCACAAAGTGAATCCGAAGTTTACAAATTACTAACCGGTAAAAATTATGAATGAATTTCATATAAGTGTATTGTTGATTTTAGGCATCGGCATCTTCGGCGGCACGCTCGGTGCCGCGTTCTTCCAGAAGCTCCGAATTCCTCAGGTCCTCGGCTACATCACCATCGGCATCCTCATCGGCCAAATGGGCCTGAAAATAGTTGAGCCACAGGATATTGAAAAACTCGCCGCGTTCAACTGGTTTGCACTCGGCATCATCGGATTTCTGGTAGGGGGCGAGCTTCGCGGCGAATCATTCAGAAAATTCGGCAAAAAATTTATCGTACTCGCGCTCGGCGAAGGTCTCGGTGCATTCGTTCTCGTTTCGATTCCGGTAACAGTCATTATTTATCTGGTCAGCAGAAATTTTTCCGCCTCACTTGCCGCCGGAGTCGTTTTCGGTGCAATCTCATCCGCCACCGACCCCGCCTCCACCGTCGATGTGCTTTGGGAAAACCGCGCAAAAGGCGCATTGACAACCGCCCTGATCGCCATAGTCGCGCTCGATGATGCGCTCGCTATGACGCTCTACGGCCTCGGCACCAGCGCCGCAGCAATCCTCACCGGCAACGGCGGCGTCTCCGTCCTGCACGAGATGGCAATGGTAACAGGCCACTTGGTTGCATCCGTATTGCTTGGCGTCGTCGCGGGCATAATGCTGACCCTGATACTCACGCGTTTCAATCAGTCGATCGAAAGGCTCATCGCGATTACAGTGGGAATAATTCTTTTGGCCGTCGGGTTCGCCGATTTCACCGGCCTCGATATCATCCTTACAGCTATGGCCCTCGGCACAACGCTCGTCAATCTCGCCCCTCGCAAAAGTGAAAAATTATATCAATCCGTAAAAAGCTTCTCCGTTCCCGTTTACGCGATGTTCTTCGTCCTCGTCGGAGCAGGCCTGTCGATTGGAAATATGCCGGCCTGGCTGTGGCTCGTTGTCGCCGCTTATGCTGTTTTTCGCAGCGCAGGAAAAGTAGTAGGGGCTTATGTTTCCGCAAAAATTTCAAACGCCGAACCCGTAATCCGGAAATACACCGGCCTGGGCCTGTTCGCCCAGGGCGGGGTCGCTATCGGCCTTTCCATCGTTGCTTCCCAGCGACTCTCAGGAATTATGATTACCGAACAGATGTCACTGGGAAGTATGATTGTCTTCGGTATCACCGCTACGACTTTTATAGTTCAAATCGCAGGCCCGCCGATGGTAAAGCTCGCCGTAAAACTCGCCCGCGAAAATAACCGAAATGTCACCGAATCCGATATAATCAATAAAATGACCGTCTCAGACGTGATGGATACCGATGTCGCCGCCGTAAAAGATACCGAGCCGGTCGAAAACATTATCAAACTGTTCGCGACTCGTCCTTATCCCTCATATCCCGTCGTTGATTCGTCTGGGAAACTCATCGGTGTTATATCACTTGATAACATCAAAGGCGTCCTGCTCGAAAACCAGTGCTGGAACTGGCTGCTCGCAGAAGATGTCCTCGTTCCAATCGAACAAAAAGTTTTTGCTGACGTTCCGCTCAAATATGCGATTCAGACGTTGCAGTCATCAGGCCTCAATCAGATACCTGT
>JBBABK010000313.1:0-2554 GCA_041657685.1 Phycisphaerae bacterium
CCATCGCCGGGCGTATAAATTTCATCGAGTATCCCGCCCAGCGATGTATCATCCGCCTGCAATGAAAGGTCCAGCAACCCGCTGCCGCTGCCGAACGTATCGAGGTTCACGTCTTCTTCGATTTTCTCCAGCGACGACGCTTCCTGCATCGCCCTGGTCTCCGCCGCCGTATCTTCAGCCAGCTTGAAGTCGCCGTCCGACTCGTCCAGCACGCTGATTCCTTCCTTTGTAATTGCCGTATCGCCGCTGGTCAAATCATCGCCGCCCTCGGTCGAATCCTCAAGTGCGAATGAAAGCTCCGTATCATCCGCAGGCTTGGTTTTTTTGTCGGCCTCATCAGCCTTCTTTTCTTCGGTTCCTTCTATCAATCCGAGACTGTCACCGGCCGGCAAATCCTGCCCCAGATTATCATCGCCCAGAAAGGCGAGACTGTCATCCAGTGATAATTCCTGCTCGCCGCTCTCCGAAGGCGGCACCGAAATCTCACCTGACTCGGAGGAACTGTCCGCCAAACTAAGTTCACCGGTTTTGTCTTTTTCATCCTGTGCTTCGAATTGCAGACTCGACTCCTGATTTTGCTCCTCCTCTGGTTCCGGTTCGAGTGATATTGCTTCGCCTTGCCCCTGGTCGGCGTCTAACGATTCGAACTGCAGCTCCTCCGGCTGCTCTTCGACAGGCTCAAGATTCAATTCATTTTCAAGTCCCTGCTCTGTTTCTGATTCGAGTGATTCTAAATTCAATTCCTCGTGCATTTCATCCGCCTGAGGTTCCAGCAGGTCACTACTTAATTCTTCTTGTCCCTGTGCGACGGGCTGTTCTGTTTCGCCCGGCCCCATTTCAGACGCCAGCGCCTCCACCTCGGATACCTTGAACAGCACGTTGCTGCCGTCGCGAAATTCACGCAGCTTGCGCTCCTCGACGAGCTTGCCTACCTGCTCTTCGCTTATATTCAGTTTTTGAGCCGTCTGCTCTATTGAATAAAACATACCAGCCATTAATCTGTTCTCCTGCAGGAAAAATTACAAATATCACTCAATCAATATATTAGCGCCTGCCCGAGTCGTATTGCTCTAACACGGTTATCGGCTAATTAGATGCTCAAGCTTGCTCAAAAACTGCCAATCCGCCCCAGGCATCCGACTTTTTATCGGTCTCGTTTTATTCTCACCTGCCGTGTAATTTAGTGCCGAAATACCAATCCCGGCACATCGCAATTATAGCTTAATCAGCCGCTTCTTGCAAGCCAAAATTACCCATCCTGCCACCAAAGCAAACCGGCCCTTATTGATTGACTAACCGTCTCGGAATCATTAGTATGGCCTGATACAGCCGGTGCTGATTATTCGATATTCAATTTGCAATATTCAATATTCCGGGGTGTAGCTCAGCTTGGCTTAGAGCGCCTGCTTTGGGAGCAGGAGGCCGCTGGTTCGAATCCAGTCACCCCGATTTTATTCAGCTTAAGCCGAATAAAATAGAGCCCAACACGTAAGTGTTGGGCGGTCTACTCACTACTTTCTACTTTCAAAGTAAACCTATGGCTTTTGCATTGGCTAAAATGTTAAGTGGCCTGATTAAAGGAATAGATAACCGCCGAATCCGAATAACATTCCAAGAATCTGTGTTAATCAATGTCTAAAAAAATTCGTGGTTAATTCCTCTGTGAACTCTGTGTCCTCTGTGGCTCACAAATTTGTAATACTCTGTGGCTTGATTGATTGCGGATGAGTCTTTACATTTCCATGCTGCAAATCCACCAGCTTTTTCAACTGCCGTTGGGCCGAATGAAATGCATTCTTTATAACGCCAGGCAGCGGTTCGTGCATATCGCCCGTCCCTGCTTCCTCTTTTGCGACAAGCTCATGTCCCGGCGGTACGGTTATATCAACCCGCACCCGGTACGGATTGCCGGAGCTTTGGTGTAGATACGGCCGTTCGATTGATACCCGACAGCTTGTTATATGGTCGCAAATCCTGTCGAGTTTTGCCGCTTTTTTGTTGATTAAATTTGTGATTTCATCCGTAATTACCAGATTTTTTACCGCGATCTCTATTGGAATTTTCATATTAGTCTGCACCTTTACGACTTTGTTATTTTAATCAGAGCAATTGTAGAATTGCATTATAGACGCAATAATAGGCAATATTCTTATTTTTACTCCTCGGATTACTTATACTGCTGACGGCCTGTTAAGTTTTAATAATTATTTTTTTAAGTAAAAACCTTATGTGCAGCCGGGCGGGTTTTCGTATAAATTCTAAATAATGCACAATATTAATGTTATTAAGGATTTTCAGATATGAAACTGATGTCCATCTTATTATGTCTATTTCTGCTCTCGGTATTATTCGCTTTGCCGGGCTGCTGCTTCAAGGGTGGCGAAGATTGTCCTCCCGAACCGGAGGTCTATGAGCCGGTTACATACGAACAAACCACTCCGCCGCAAGAGGCGATGCCGCAACTTCGCGCGCCGGTTGCGTCCGCCGATGAACAAACCTCAGCCGATGAGCAATATCTGCTCGGCACCATGAAATACATACCGATTGAAGGGGG
>JBBABK010000314.1:0-2554 GCA_041657685.1 Phycisphaerae bacterium
CTGGCAGAGAATATAGAGGTATTTCTCGAATATGTGAAAAAAATTAAGCCGGCCAGCGTGAAGGGGACATATATCAAGAAGATGAGCCTGTCGGCGACGATGAGTCCGGGAGTTAACGTCAGCGTATAGGGTACAGGGTTTAGGGTTCAGAACGGGATATAGGGTACAGATATGAGTAAATTTGTAAAAGGGCTGGTTCAGGAGCAGTTCGAACAAAGAATCGCAAAAGACAGCGCTCGTGATTTTCTCGTGGTAACCACAATGGGCATCGGCGGCGTCGATAATAACGTGATGCGCGGCGGACTGAAGGAAAAAGGAATCAAGCTGGCGGTCGTGCGCAATTCGCTTTTCCGCAAGGCCCTTTCGAATCAGGGCCTGGATAAAGCAGGCGTATTGTTCGAAGGACAATGCGCGATAGCATACGGCGGCGACAGTATTGTTGACGTGGCGAAGCAGATTGCCGAGTGGGCGAAAAAGGTAACGGCTTTGCAGGTCAAGGGCGCGTTTTTGGAAGGTGATGTGCTCGACGCGGACAGTGCAAAGGTTCTTGCGACGATGCCGAACAGAGCGGAGATGCAGGGGCAGGTTGTTATGCTGGCCAATTCGCCGGGCAGAAAGATAGCCGGCGCGATAACAGGGCCGGGCGGCATTATAGCCGGGTGCATTAAGGCGATTGAGGAAAAGAAAGAGAAGGAAGCAGCATAGGAAAAGTAAAAATTAAAAATTAAAAAGTAAAAATAAGTCGCCGTACCGGCGACTGCTAAACGAGCACAAAAAAAGCAAAAAAGTGAATATGGCAGTCGAAAATGAAGCCCCGGTGAGCGGGTTAAACGGGATGCGTGATTCCGGCTACATTCGACACTGAAAGAACAGGAGTTTTTAAAATGGCAGAAGAACAAGCAGCAGCAGTAAAGGAATGGAACAAAGATATTAAAGCGCTGGGCGATAAGATTGTGGCTTTGACTCTGATGCAGGCCAAAGAGCTTGGCGATTATCTCAAGGAAGAGTATGGCATCGAGCCGGCGGGCGGCGGCGTTGTTGTCGCGGCGGCGGCCGGAGCCGGCGGCGAGGCAGCGGAAGTGGAAGAGAAGACATCTTTCACGGTTGTTCTCAAGGGCGCGGGCGACAAGAAAATCCAGGTAATCAAGGAAGTGCGCGCACTTACAGGGTTAGGTCTGAAAGAAGCGAAGGACCTTGTCGAAGCCGCACCGAAACCGGTTAAAGAAGGTTTGAGCAAGGATGAGGCAGAAGCGGCCAAGAAGAAACTGGAAGAGGCCGGTGCGACTGTGGAGCTTGCGTAAACATTTTCACGGCTTAGCGCGTATAGGAATGGACAAATTGATGTGCGGGGTAAGCGGATCGAGAGGTTTAACAGGAATGACCCTAAAACCTGAAGGCGTCGTGTTGAGGCGCGAAAAAGGCAGTGGTTTTGTTACGGGTTATAGTTTGACGGCGAAGACAGAACGGCGAACTTTTATATAGAAAAGTTGGAGTCAGATATGATAACGGCAGAGGTACGCAATTTCGGCAAGGTCAAAGACGCTGTGGCGATACCGGATTTGGTCTCGCTGCAGCAAGACAGCTACGAGCGGTTCCTTCAGTATAAAGTGAGTCCGACCAAGCGGAAACGTCAGGGGCTTGAGGAGCTTTTCCGGGAAGTGTTCCCGATAGAAAGCTATGATAAGAGCATGACCCTGGAATTTCTGTATTATGAACTTGAAGAGCCTCGGTACACAACGACGCAGTGCAGGCAGCTTCGGCTGACGTACGGTTATCCGCTGAAGATTGCGTGCAGGCTGAAAAGAAGCAACGGGGCGGATATATCCGAGCAGGCGATTTATCTCGGCGAGATGCCGGTGATGATTGGCGGCGGCGAATTTGTTATTAACGGGGCCGAGCGCGTGATTGTCAGTCAGCTTCACCGTTCGCCCGGTGTGGACTTTCTAATCGAGAGCAAAGAGGGCGACCGCGTGCTGCACGGCGGCAGGATTATACCGGAACGCGGAAGCTGGATTGAAATCAGTGTGACCAAGAAAGACGTACTGGTTGTGAAAATCGACCAGTCGAGCAAGATACCTGCGACGATTTTTCTGCGTGCGATTTCAGAGGAAACGGGAACGACCGAGCAGATTATCCGGTTGTTCTATCCGACCAAAACTGTCAGTAAAGACAAGCTGTCTCCTGAGATGTGGGCGGTTGGGCCGATAGTCGATACGTCAAGCGGAGAGATTATCGTCAAGGCCGGTGCGCAAATCGGCGACCGGGTGGGCATTATCCAACAGGGCGACATCAAGAAAATCGAAGTCGTCGAAAAGGTGAAAGACCCGCTGATTTTAAACACGCTGGCTGAAGATGACTGTGAGAGTCACGAGCAGGCGCTGCTGAAATTTTATATGCGGCTGCGGCCGGGCAATCCGCCGAACGCAGAAAAGGCCAGTAGCTTTTTCAAAGAGAAATTTTTCGATTTGAATCGCTACAGGCTGGGCAAGGTCGGGCGGTTCCGCCTGAATCGCAAGTTCAATCAGAGCGTCGATGAAAATGAAATGACGCTGCG
>JBBABK010000315.1:0-2551 GCA_041657685.1 Phycisphaerae bacterium
GGGCGATTTGCTGGAATATGACGCGATTGTGCTGGGTTCGCCGACGTATTACGGGCAAATGGCAGGGCCGTTGAAAGAATTAATTGACCGGACGGTGAGTTTTCACGGCAAGCTGGACGGCAAGGTCGGCGGAGCGTTCAGCAGCGCGGCCAATATCGGCGGCGGCAATGAGACGACGGTAATGGGTATACTGGAAGGCCTTATTATAGCAGGACTTATAGTTCAGGGCGACCCGCAGGGCGACCATTACGGGCCGATTTCCATAGGCAAACCCGATGAGCGGGTGAAAACTCAGTGCGAAAGACGCGGCCGCAGAATTGCCCAGCTTACCAAAAAATTGTTCGGATAGGTTCAGGAAAAATCGCTTTTTAGGCGAAAAATGCGGATTTTCCTTTGACAAAGCCCGTCGGCTTAGTTACTTTTCAATGAAAAGTTTAAACTTCCTGAGTGGAGGAACCGCAAATGCAAGAGTATGAACAGTTGAAAGCAATGGTAGCTGAGTGTGAGGCAGACATCAACAAGGCCGAGGGCGGCAACAAGGCAGCCGGGACTCGCGTGCGTAAGCAGATGCAGCAGGTAAAGCAGGCTGCACAGACTGTCCGCAACAAGATTCTGGAAATCAGGTCGACTGATTAAAAAAAGCAGACCTTAGGGTTTGCGACTGATTTCGGTAGTGTCGTTAAAGGCCGGCACCATACTGGCGGTGTCGGTCTAATACTTTGATTTGAAAACTTTAGTGAGGGCAATCGATGCCGCCGGTATTGTTCTTTGATTTGTCGAAAATAGATTTGCAGGCTGAGCCGGTGTTCACCCGCGCTGATATCGAAAAGGAAAACCCCCAGCGATATGAGATGGAACAACTCGACGGGATTCTCTGGTACGAAAAAGAAACAAGAATGGTGCTGGGGTACAGGGATATTCGTGACACTGATTTTTGGGTTCGCGGCCACATTCCCGAAAGGCCGTTGATGCCGGGCGTGATTATGATAGAGGCCGCCGCTCAACTGCTAAGTTTTTATGTCAAGCATGTATTCGGCGTCGAGGGATTTATCGGGTTTACCAGTATCGAATCTGCCAGATTCCGTGCACCGGCCGCTCCCGGCGACCGCCTGCTTTTGCTGGGACATATCACATCCATTAAAAGCCGAAAGTTCTCCGCTGATATCCAGGGTGTCGTCGGCGACAGAATGATTTTCGAGACGAGCGTTTCGGGAATGAAAGTCTGAACAACCGCACCGAACCTGCGAAATTATTTACCGTTATAAATTTTTTGCGGTTCGAAACCGAGCTGTCACAGTTGGAAGTTTTACTGTGGGCAATTTGGGAGGTTACGTAAAGTGAAGGTACGGATTTTTAGTTTTTTGCTTCTGTAACTTATCACGATGGATATGACAATAACCCTCATGATTATAGATGCTTAGTATAACAGTGCATTGCGGATATGCGCATTTCCTGCCGACTGCTGAAGTTTTTAGAATTTTTCCCATAATACTCCCTGTCAGGTAAATGAATGCTGTAAAAATTACTCGTTTTCATCTCAAATGACTACTCTTCTTATACGCTTTTATAAAAGCTTGTCAAGCAATAATACCTTAATAACCGGCTGCTCGACCTAAAACATTTCGTTTTTTTCGAACGTTTCAGGGATAATAAAGGGGCAAATAGAACTCCCCGGCAGAGTTGATTATTTTCCAATACAGGTATCGTTTGATTCTGGACCGAAAATGCCCCAGTTAAAAACTTCAATGCTGCCGTCAGGCTCAATGTACAGGTAATTGTTCCTGTCGGCTGTCCAGGAACCGCTGTTGAAATACCAGTTGCTGAATCGCCCGGCCTTGTGCGTATGGCCGACCACCGCGATATCGTAAAACCCCTGCTGCAAATCCTCGCGGTAGCGGCGGAGCATTTTTTTCGTCCGGCTGTGACGTTTCAAAAATGCAATTTCCTCGTTGGGCAGCATCGCCAGGCAGTCGTCGGTAGCGCGTCGAGTAAGCTCGCCGAGCCGGTTATAGACCGCCAGAGCCGCTTCTCCGATTTCCAGCGCTAAATCCGAGCAAACATCGTACGCCAGGGTGGTCGAGCCGTTCTTCGGATTCAGCAAATTGACAAACGGGCTGAAGACCCGGCACAGAGTCCTGCTGTGTTTTCGTATGAACGGGTCAACCTCGTGGCCATGCATAAATTTAAAAGTCTTGTCGCCGAGTGTTCTTACTACCGGCCGGCTGATTTTATCGAACAGCGAATGGGATATGGTAGTTTTTTCGGCAAGCTGTACCAAATCATCATCGTGATTGCCGAGGATGTAAGTGCAGTCCATTTCAGCAAGGCGGCCGAGCAGCTCTCCGTGTTCGGCGAAGATTGATTCGAGCCGGCAGTACCACAGTTCGAGCAGGTCGCCGACGATGAACAGTTCGCCGTCATTTTTTTCGACGAAATTGAGAAAACTGCTCAGGAGCTTTCGCTTTTTCGAGCAATTCAGATTATCGCGTTTGTCGCCTGAGCCTGTATGCAGGTCGCTTATAACATAGATGGGTCTGTTTTGTTTTATTAC
>JBBABK010000316.1:0-2529 GCA_041657685.1 Phycisphaerae bacterium
TAGCCCTTGTGATGCCGAGCATCGCGGCGGCCTTGGTTTTCTGCCAGCCGGTTTCTCTTAACGCCCTGGCGATTAATTCTCGCTCGGCGGCGGCGATTGAATATGCACTGACCTGATTATTTTCAGATTGATTGTCAGACGCGTCGTCTTCGGGTTTATCGAGGATGATGCTGTCGAGGCCGATGCGGTCGGTTTTTTCGAGCAGGATTGCCCTGTCTATGACATTTTTCAATTCACGAACATTGCCGGGCCAGTCGTGTTTTTCCAAAGCCTGAATTGCAAGAGGCGTGAGGGACTTGATGCCTTTGCTTTTTTGCGGCCAGACAGTCGAATTAGCTAAAAAGAATTCCGCCAGCAGGCGAATGTCCTGATTTCGCTGTTTATGACGCAGGGGCGATAATTTTATCGGACATACATTCAGACGATAATATAAATCCTGCCTGAAATTCTTTTCGTTTACCTCTTTTAACAGGTTGCGGTTGCTGGATGCTACGATTGTCGCATCGCATTGCAGGGTTTTAGTGCCGCCGACCTTTCTAAACGTCTTTTCCTGCAGGAATCGCAGCAATTTTGCCTGCAGTTCGAGAGGCATTTCGGAAATTTCATCGAGGAAGACGGTTCCTTTGCCGGCCAGCTCCAGCAGACCTGTTTTTTCTTTGTCCGCGCCGGTGAAAGAGCCTTTGACGTGGCCGAACAGTTCGCTTTCCAGCAGTGTGGCGGTCAGGGCCGCGCAGTTTACCGCGACGAACGGCTCGTTCGTATTTCTTATTGAATGTATCGCTTGTGCAATCAGCTCTTTGCCGGTACCGGTTTCGCCGACCACCAATATCGGGTTGCACCGGCTCGATGCGACCAAACGAGTGATTTGGAGGGTGTGCCTCATCGATTCGCTTGTACCGGCTAATGAAATTAATGCGGCCGTGTCATCGATGAAGCACTGCGGCTTATTATTAGATGTTTTTTCGTGCGTTGATTGATTGAGTTTCGTTTTAATTTCTTGTTCAAACTGATTGTACTCGGTATTTCCGGTTACACAGTCCAGCACACCAGCTTCGAGGTATTGTTCCTGTGGGTGTGCTAATTTGTCGTTTGCACTAACGATCATAACAGGAATATTGAGTTTGTGATTACCGGCTGTATCTATAAAGTGCCTGATGTCACTAGGTGAGAAAATATCATCGAACAAGGCGAGTTCGCAACTGTCCCTTGCGGCAAGGTTGAATGCTTCAGCAGGGTCGTCCGCTACTAACAGTTTGTTCGCGAGTCGGCCGGCCTTTTGCTGCAACTGGGATTGTCTGCTCACAACGAGGACGGTTTTTAGCATCATTAGATTATCATTCAAAGCCAAGCGGAACAAAAACTTACAAAAGTTATGTCCAATAAATCGGCACGATTAAAAACATACTTTAATCTTTTATGGGACGACGGGTTTATAAATGTCACATCAATTTTTTATTATGGGACTTATTAAAAATAAAAAAATTTATAGGACCTGTTGCATCATTCGCAGTGACATCACTTAGTCCGATTTTATAAAAACGTTATATAACGTGCGCGAGGCGGAAGTTTTTTCCATAGATAGGAATTATTGTTCGTTGTGATTTAGCGATAAGCATTTTGACGCCGGCCGCAGACTTTTTGTAAATATCTATAAATAAAGAGTTTATGTTCAAAAAATTAACGGAAATTATTTGCTGGCACGAAGGTTGCTAATAGTTTGTGGTGATGTTTTGTTTTGTGCATTGACAAGAGGACAAAGATTATGTCGGAAATATCGTCAGCCAGTCAGATTCAAACGGATTATATGAAGCTGTTAATCGAACAGCTCAAGAATCAAAATCCTCTCGAACCGATGGACAGTGAAGATATGGCTTCGCAATTAGCGCAGTTTTCTCAGCTTCAGCAGCTCGAAGAGGCTAATACGAATCTCGGCGAACTAAAAACGAGTTTCGGAAACGTACTGACGGCGACAAATCGCAATTACGCAAATTCGCTTATAGGCAAGACAGTAACGTTCTTTGCGGAAGATGAGATTACAGGCGAGCTGAAACAAATGAAAGGCACAGTTCAATCTGCCTTTAATGATAGTGAAACCGGTGAAACGTTGTTGGGCGTTTCAGCGGATGATGGTGACGGGGTCAAGGATTATACGTTAGGTTTGGGTGCAGTCGTTCTGGTCGAAAATTAAAAAACGTTGGATTGGGTTTGGGCAGTTTAAGGAGAAATACAAATGAGTTTTGCTCTTAGCGCTGGGGTCACCGGGTTGCAGGCCCATCAAAAAATGCTCGATATCGCAGGGCACAATCTTGCGAATATTAACACAACCGCCTTCAAGGCCAGCCGAATTATTTTCTCGGAGCTTCTGGCTGAGACTGTTAAGAAGGCTTCACAGCCGACCTCGAGCGTCGGCGGCACGAACCCGCAGCAGATGGGTACCGGTGTCGGCGTCGGCGGTATTACTCCGAATATGGCACAGGGCAACGTTGTCAATACAGGCAACCCGCTTGATTTGGCGCTTGAGGGAGAAGG
>JBBABK010000317.1:0-2517 GCA_041657685.1 Phycisphaerae bacterium
GAAATAACGGGCGAATTTTACGCTCCCATAGGCGAGTCGGACCGGATAAGCGTACAGAAGCGCAAGGATAAAAACGAATATGCGCGCAACGTGATGGCGATTCGCACTACCCGGCCGCCGAAGCCGCGGCCGAAGGTGCAGGATGTATCGGTTATATTTACCGCTGATAAATTTGACCAGCAGGCGGGCAATACGCTCGGCCTTATATGGCGGCACACGTTTTATCCTTATGAAGTTTATCTTCCGATGCCGCAGCAGGAATTCGCCAGACTCAATACCGAGATGCCGAACCTTGTGAACGTGCCGGTGCCGAGCGGTTTACCTGTTGATAAGCAGGTCGATGCCAGTCTGCCGGTTTGTCAGGGCGAGTACGTCACCATCGTGCCGCGGGGCTTTTCGATTTTCGATATGTGGATGGAGGACCCGCTTTACGCGCTGATGAACAGCGACAAGGCCGCTATGGAAGTTGAAACATCGAACGAGCAGCTTTGGTCGGGCGTGATACGAAGAGATGTTTTGATAAATGCGAGAAAGCAGTTTGGCCATTTGTCCGTGCGGGAATCGCTTGTACGCTGCGGTATTAATTTTGACCGGCTCAAGCCTGATGATATTACGTTTCAGTTCGATGAATTATACAACGAAGCGCAAGACAACGAGAAAAACGGCAACTGGATTACCGCGGCAAAGATGTATGAGTATATCGCGGAGAAGCATAAAAATGAATTGTGGATGAAGGCGCTGGCGGCCCGGACGTTTTATAAGGCGGGGCAGATGCAAAGGGCGCTGGAGTACAGCCGATTCGTTAACGAATATAAACCTACCGTCGATACGCTTTTGACCGAGGCGAAAATACATCGTAAACAGGGACAGTACAGTCCCGCGATAAAACTTTTATCGCGAGCGGAAGATATCCTTGAAGGAAAGCAGCTAATATGGACGTGATGAGAGAAACAGACAAGAACCAGGTTCGACAGCATTATGAAGTTATGAAGGAGATGGGCGACTGCTATACATCGAACGGCGACTATGAAAAAGCGAAACGCTGTTACGAAAAAGCATCGACGCTGGGGCCTGATGAGGCGGGGCCTTATATCGGGCTGGGTGTAATAGCGTTTCAGAACGAACTGCTCGATGACGCGGAGATTGCATTTCGTGTCGCGTGCCGGTTGAATAAAAATTGCGCCGAAGGATGGTCGGGTCTGGCGATGGTGGAACAGAAAAGAGATAACTGCCAAAAGGCGTTCGAGTATTATCTCAAGTGCCTCGAACTCGATACGGATAATCTGACAGCTCTGCTCGGACTGTTTCAGGCAAGCAGCCGGATGGGTTCGTTCGAGAAAGTGATACATTATTTGCAGGTGTATCTTGATATGCACCCGGCTGATACGTCGGTGATGTTTACGCTGGCGGCACTGTATATGAAAGACGCGAGGCTGAAGGAATCGAAACGGATGCTTTTGAATCTACTCGCGCTTGAGCCAGATAATAAAGACGCGGCCAATCTGCTCGAAGAGGTGGAGCACAATATGGCCGGTGCGAATCTTGCCGGAGCGACGTTATGAGCGGGGCAGGCATGCCGGTGACAAGCGAAAATGATTTTGAGTCGGTAATCGGCGAACTGGAATCGCTGCTGAAGCGGCAGCTTGATTTAGCACGAAAAGGCAATATAGGCGAAGTTGAAACGCTTGCCGGCCGGGCTGGTGAGCTAATCGAGCAGGTGTCGCAATCGCGGTATCTTTCGCAGCCGAGGTTCGAAGCGCGAAGGAGTGCGGTTCAGCAGCTTTACGGCGAAATCGCTCTGGCTGTTTCGGCGCAGATGGATGAAGTCTCAAATGCGCTCGGCAAGATTCATAAGGGCAGGAAAACGATAACGCTGTATCGCGAAAACATCTGATTTGAAATAACGGCGACAGGTGGAAAACCAAAAACTAAAACTCGGACTGGTAATCAACAGGCAGTTCCACGAGGAGAACCGCTGGTGTTCTGCGACGACTTATCATCTTGTCGAAGCGTTAAAGAGCAGGTTTGACTGCATCTATATTCAAAATCAGCAGGATTATGAAAATTCGCTCGGCAATATAGATTTTTTGATTTCGATGGAGCCTGGCTGGGCGGCCCCTGTTTTGGAATTAAGCCGAACGCAGCCGCTGAGAGAAAAACTGTCTAAGATACCTTCGTACATATTTTACAGTGACCCGCACGCGAACAAGTGGCGTGAAGATTATTTTTTAAAGAACAGTTTGGGTTATGTGCTGACGTTTTACTGGGGGCCGTTTTTATATCATTTTACAAATATCCCGCGTTCTCAACTTGTTCATTTCCCATGGCCGATACCAGACCGGTGGCTGAGCGATGAGCCGATTGTATTTAACGGCGGTTCCAAAATATGCTGTTTCGGCGGACAGAAAAGTGATGCGTACGAGCTTCGCAACTGGTGCCGAGGTTTTGATTTTGTCGAATCGGCTGATAACAGCGGCGTTGAAAATAAGGTAATGAGCGAATCGCAGTATATCGACT
>JBBABK010000318.1:0-2514 GCA_041657685.1 Phycisphaerae bacterium
AAGATAACGTTATAGTTGTTAATAAATGCATTTAAAAGGAGTTTAACGCAGTTGGGAAAATTCCGCGAGACTTTGCGGGTTAGAAAAGAGCGTGCGATACTTGTCGCGGCGATTCTAAAAAATCGGGACAACGGGGACGACCTCGCCGAGCTTACCGCCCTTGCCGCAAGTGCCGGCGCGATTGTCGTTGACCGGTTCCAGCAAAAAGTCAATTCAATTCATCCCGGCCATTACATCGGAAAAGGTAAAGCCGAGCAGCTTGCCGACCGCGTGAAGCGATTTAAAGCGGACGTCGTGATATTCGATAACGACTTGTCTCCCGCCCAAATTCGAGAGCTTGAAAAAATCCTGGAAGTCAAGGTGCTCGACCGAAGCGAACTGATATTGGATATTTTTGCGACACGGGCGCAGACAAAACAGGCGAAACTACAAGTCTCGTTGGCCCAGCTTGAATATACATATCCGAGGCTGGCGCGTATGTGGTCGCACCTTGACACGGTTGCCGGAGCGGCAGGCGGAACCGGGGCAGGCGCCGTCGGCGGCATAGGCACAAGAGGAACGGGTGAGCAGCAGCTCGAAATCGACCGGCGAATCGTCAACAAAAGAATCACCGAGCTTAAACGCGAAATCGAAATAATCGACAAACGGCGAGTTCGCGAAATCGATGCGCGAAGGAGCCTGTATAAAACCTGCCTGGTCGGTTATACAAACGCCGGCAAAAGCACACTCCTCAATACGCTGACAAACGCGGATGTTTTCGTCGAAGACAGACTGTTTGCCACTCTCGATACACGCACAAAAAAATGGAAGGCATCCACCGGAGTCGAAGTGCTGCTCAGCGACACGGTTGGATTTGTAAAAAACCTGCCGCATCAGCTTGTCGCGTCATTTAAGGCGACGCTGGAAGAAGCGGTTAATGCCGACCTGCTGCTGCACGTGGTTGATGTTTCGAGTGCAGACACAATGAAGCAAATGGAGTCGGTCAATAAGGTGCTCAAGGAAATCGGCTGCGGCAAAAAAGAAATTCTCGTGCTGCTCAATAAGGTAGACGCGGTTAAAGACATAGGCAATCTCGAAATAATTCAGACACTGCTTCCCGAGGCGATTTGCATCTCCGCAAAAACAGGACTGGGGCTGGACAAGCTCGCCGCTGTTATCGAAGACAAATATAAAGGCTCCGAACTTCTGCTGAAGCTGCAAACCAGCCAGGCAAACGGCAAAGTGCAGAGTTTTCTCCGCGCCAACGGCGAAATCATAAGCGAGAATTATTCGGATAATATAGTTACCATCGAAGCTAAGCTCGGCAAGAACCGACTGGCTGATTTGAAGAAACTCGGCGTGACTGATTTCGAAATCGAAACCCGCTGAATAAATCACAACCGTTGCATACTTATCCCTCTGCTGGTAAAATCCCGTCAATGGCTGAAAATATTTCCATAATCGGGGACGGTGCGATGGGGTCGGTGCTGGCGATGATGCTCTGCAAAAAGGGTTTTGCCGTCCGGATGTGGGGCTATGACGCCAAACAGCTTGCCGAAATGGCACAGGCACGGGAAAATATAAAATTCCTTCCCGGTTACAAGCTGCCCGAATCGCTCGTCTTTGAAAGCGATGATTCCAAAATATTTGGTAACGTGCGATTTGCCATATCGGCCGTGCCGTGTCAGTTTATGCGAAGCGTATGGCAGAGATTAAAACCGCATTTCGTTTCAAACGTACCTATTGTCACCGTCGCAAAAGGAATTGAAAACAAAACCCTGATGCGACCTGACGAAATTCTTGCCGATGTTCTCGGGAACGAAATAAAAATCGCGGCGTTATCAGGGCCGACGATAGCCGACGAATTAGCGCGCGAGTTGCCGGCAACCGCGGCTGTCGCATCGGCAGATGAAAAACTCGCAATCGAATTACAACACGTATTCAACACTCCACAGTTTCGTGTTTACACTAACAGCGATATAGTAGGCGTCGAGCTTGCCGGTGCGATGAAAAATGTAATCGCAATCGCCGCGGGCATAATCGACGGCATCAAAGGCGGCGACAACGCAAAGGCCGCCCTGCTCAGCAGGGGGCTGGCGGAAATATCCCGGCTCGGTGTTGTTATGGGAGCAAAGCCTGAGACCTTTGCCGGCCTAACCGGATTGGGCGACCTTGTAACAACCTGCATTTCGCCAAAAGGCCGAAACCGTTCTTTCGGCGAGCAAATCGGTCGGGGACTTACGAAAGAACAGGCCATGGCGAAATCCAATTCCGTCGTGGAAGGCGTCGCAACCTGCGAAAGTGTCTGTGCGCTGGCGGATAAGTATAATGTCGAGATACCTATTACTCGCGCGGTTTATCAAATCATCTTCGAAGGCAAAACCGTACAACAGGCATTTGCCGAACTGATGCGGCGGGAGCTTAAAGCAGAATAGCGGGCCTTCGTACCTTTAGCGGTAATTTCCAACAAGTCCGATATTATCAGTATAACACGGCAGAATAGGCCGTATTAAAATTTTTTATTATTCTCCAAAA